>DAWDUP010000001.1:0-8715 GCA_052346825.1 Candidatus Fimivicinus sp.
ACTCGACTTAAACCCGGACCGTTTCCTTTTCCGCAACCGGCTCATGGCCGCGCAGTTCAACGGCATCGCACACCGCCCAGGCAATGGAACCGATCAAAACCGAAATACCCGCAGCTAAATAAATCCATGCGGATTCGCCCTGAATATTGTTGATATTCCCCATGCCGATAAACCGGTCCAGGCAGAACAGACAGCCAATATAGGTCATCAGGAGATGCCCCAGCGCCTGTGGCCAGCAGTTTAAATAAAACTGATGCGCCCCAAATATGCCAAGGCACCAGGCAAGCTTCTCCGCCTTTCCCTTGTCCTTGGGCTTTACGGCTGCGGAAGGCGCCTGCTCCATCACCGGATAAAGATCCGTAAAATTCACCAGGAACAGCAGCACCATTGCAATCCACATCGGGATAAGCTCCAGCAGCCCGCTTTTTCCAATGGTCAGCAAGATGACCAGCATCGCCAGCAGCATCCCCGCCACTGCAAACGATGTGATCTTGTAACTGATATGCTTTTTAAAATTATGCAGGAAAAACAAAAGCAGCGCTGCGCCGTTGAGCGCGATAAAGCCGATCGCCCCAATCCAGTGGAGCACATGCTCCCATCCCCAGTCGTTGATAAAAATGACCGTCATCGCCATCATCGGTGCCGTATACAGGGCGACCGTGCCGATCTTCCCGGCATAATGATAGCGACGGTATAAATAAGAGATATTCAGGAAAAAGGCGGCGGCGGTCAACCCGCCCCATGCCAGGAACCCAAAGGGATGGTCATACCCGATCCAGGAGATCGTATTCTCCTCGCCGAGCGGATTGCGAACACAGCCGAAAATGACATTGTAAACCAGAGCTATCAGCAGGATGGCCATGCACAACTTTCGGTTGTCCAGCGGGCAAAATGTGTTTTGTTCCACAGGTTTTTGCATCGTTGCATCTCTCCCTATGTTTCAAATTGAGGATTCCGGTTTCTATTCTAGCAGATTCTTTTCCCTAAAAATAATTTTTTAAAATTTATACAAAAACTGCCGCTTTTAAGTAAACCGGCGAAACAGCAAAAAGAAAAGCAGGAGAGCAATGCCGAAGGTGGGCAGCAAAAGTGCCAATTTCCGCATCTGCGGCTGCTTTCCATATAAATAGGCGGCGGCGAAGATCATTGCTGCGGCAGCGGCCACAGCAATACCGGTTAAGACAGCAACGACGGTGCTGACCAAATTGCAAAGAATCAAAAGGCAGCCCGCAGCGCCCTCCAACGCCAAACACACGCCGAAGAAAATTTTCGCCCACCGCGGCAGCTTGGGTTGGACCGTCCGCTCTTCAGGCGCTGGCGTAGTTTCCTCCTGAGAAGGAATTTCCTCGGGAACTCTCGATTCCGCCTCCGTCTCCGGCAACGAGCAGCTTTCGGGCAGAAAAATTTCCTCCGGCGCCTGATACTCCTCCGCCACCGTATGATATCTTGCATTAAACAGCTCGTCCAGAGAGACGGACAGCTCCCGCGCCAGCGCAGGGGCCTGGGCCAGCGCTGGATATCCGCTGCCATCCTCCCAGGCGGCAATTTCCGCTTCATCTACATGCAGGTCACGGGCCAGCTCCTCTCTGGAAATTCCTTGGCGCTCCCGCGCCTGCGCGATAAAAGCGCCGATTTTTTTCTGGTTATTCATATTCCACACCGCCCTTGGCTTTCCAAAAACAGTTTCCCTGTGACTGAATCCATTTTACCATAAACCAAAGAGATATCCAAGGTTCCAATATGTTACAAAAAATCATAAACTATATTGACTTGTTTAGATTTATATTATAAACTCATAATATGTATTAAGGTATTGATGGTAAAATGTATTCTTAACTAAAAGGGGCGTGATTACCATGACTTAAAAATTCAGAATTGTTATAGTTTATGAAAGAAAGGAAGGAATAATTTATGAAAAAATCGTCTCCATGTTTTTGTGTGTTCTTGTTTTATGCGGTACGATTACCATAGTTGCTTCCGCGGCAAGACAAAATTATTATTCAAGCCTGAAGGTTAACTATTACCACCAAGGTCAGACAAGAGATTTTACTTACCAGCATATTGGCTTTGATTTTAAACGCGCCTATTGTAATGGTTTTACTGGAGCAGTTGTAGACAAGGAATTATATGTGCAACAAACTCTTTTTTATAAAAAAGTAGGGCAGTTAAATGGTGCACAGGGGAGTGTCGCCAGCAGTGAAAGCAAGGCCACTGATGTATGGTGGGGCAATGCAATTCAGAATGCATCTCCGGGTAATAAAAAGGCCTATTGGTATTTTAGTGCCAGGAATAATGTGAAAGCCGATGGCAGCCATGAAATGATTGTTATCCCAGATGGGTGTGCAAATATCTACTCTCATAACTAATGAACTCACTTTTCTGCCACATATGATAAACTGTGTGGCAGAAAATTTTTTCAGGAGGGTCTTTGCAATGATGATCCCAAACGAGACGCTATATTATTTTGCCATCGTGCTCTATGTCATGCTTTTTTTCATGCAGCTCATCCGGAAGAAATATAAGATTTTCCAGATGGTTATTTTTTTCCTTTCCTACGCCAGTATTGTCTCCTTGATCAAACTCTGCATCTTCCCGCTGATGATCGGAGAATCGCCGTATCAGAATGCAGCCTCTCTGGTTCCCTTTTCCGTGCTCTCCTCTGCCCTGTCGGGAGCGCCTGCCGCCGACGGGCTGGTGCTGCAGCGATTTTTGGCGCTGATTGCAATCGCCGGATTTTTGGGCTTCTCGATTCCGATCCTCCTGCGAAAAAAAAGCTGGCTTCCCGCTTTTCTGACTGCGGAGCTTTTTCTGATCCCCGTGGAGGGCGCCTGCATCGTTCTGGCGCAAATGAACAGCAGCTATAAATTATTGGACACCTCCGTGTTTATTCTCCAGCCGATCGCGTGGGGCGCGGGATTTCTGCTCTTTTCCATACTGGATCAAAAGACAAAATTAAGGTCTCTTTGTAAAGAACCGAGGCTTTCATAAGGATGGGAAACGGATATGGACACAGCGATTCAGACAATTCATTTAAGCAAAGAATACCGGTTGGGTGAAACCGTCGTAAACGCCCTGAAGGATGTTGATATTGTGATAGAACCGGATTCGTTTACGGCTGTCATTGGTAAAAGCGGCTCCGGTAAATCAACGCTGCTTCATCTGATGGGTGGGCTGGACCAGCCGACATCCGGCCAAGTTCTCCTTTTCGGCACCGACATCAGCACAATGAAGGAAAAAGAATTAAGTGCTTTCAGAAGAAAACAGATAGGGTTCGTCTTTCAGTTTTTTAACCTGGTTCCAGAGCTGACGGTGAAAGAAAACATACAGTTCCCCGCCATTTTAGACCGGCATAAGGTTGCCTCCCCGTATTACGAAAAGCTGATTCATGCCCTGCATCTGGAGAGTCGGCAAAATCATTTCCCGAATCAGCTTTCCGGCGGGGAACAGCAGCGTGTCGCGATTGCCAGAGCGCTGATCAATCAACCCAAAATCCTGCTTTTGGATGAGCCTACCGGCAATCTGGACGAAGAGACCTCCCATTCTGTTCTCTCTATATTAAAGGAACTCCAGCAGGAATTCGGAAAAACAATGGTGATGGTTACGCATGACAGGGAGATCGCAGCTACTGCCGACCGCGTGATCGCACTTCGGGACGGTGTGCCTGTATCAGGAGAACGCGTATGAACAGACGGCTATACAGCTATATTCTGAAAACTTATTTCCGCAAAAAAAGAGAGGCGCTGTTTGGAATCCTCGGCGTTGCCATTTGCGCGGCGGGTCTGATTGGCGGAGGGCTTTTGATCAGCAATTACATACAACTCAACGTTGCTCAAAAAAAGGACCTGTACGGTACCCAATCTGCCATTTTGTTGAATGCTTCAGATGAGGAAACCGGGAGACTGCAAACGGACCTCGCTGTTCAAAAAATTGGGGCAGTAAGTGTTTTTGCCTCCGGAATGATTCCGAATTCCGTCTTGCAGAATAAAATTTATTTCGGCTGCATGGACCGGAATGCCGCCGAACAGGCAAGCCTTCGGACGATATCCGGACGCATGCCGGAAAAGGCCGGGGAAATCGCATTCGAAAAGGCAACAATCATCCGGCTGGGCATCGAAAACCCTATCGGCGCACAGATTACGCTTTCTGCCATCGAGTTGAATCCCATATCTGATCCCGCAGAACGCCGCTACACGTTTACAATTGTAGGCGTCGTTAAAAATTATTCTGAGCTACAGGGCAACTCGTCTTCCAGCTTAACCAACGCATCCGCCCTGCCCAACGCCTTCCTCTCGCCGGATCACCCCATTTGCAAAAACGGGATCGCCGTTACGCATCTCTATCTCAACGCGGCTCCGGGGGAAGCCCTGGAAAAGGCCACATTCTCCGGGTCGGAAAGGCTTCTCTTCAATGAATCCGTCTATCCGCAAAATACGTTCCAACTCCTTTTATCGGAGAATCCCATCGTCAATCTGATCTTTTTTGCATTGATCCTCTTTCTGTTTCTGATCTGTATCCTGGGTTTATACACCAACACAAAGGCCGGCCGGGCCTCCCGGGAAGAAACCGTCATGAAGTTGAAATGCCTCGGCGCGGGAAACCGCTATTTCCTGTTTCATTTCTTTGTGCAGAACAGCCTCTGTCTGCTGCTCGCGCTTCCGGCCGGCCTGATCCTCGGCCTTTTATCAAGCCGCTACCTGTTTCAGCGAATCGTTTCCGCACTGCAATTTTCCGCGCCTTTTCATTATCATTTGTCTGTTATTCTTCCGGCGCTGATCGGAGCGGCCCTTCTGTTCTACCTTTGGAGCATGCTCTCTGTGCGGCAGGAATTACAGCAAAGGCCCATGACGATGGTTTCAAACGGCAGCCAGCAGGGCGGCAGCAGGCTTCCGATTCTGAAGAGATTTCCGCTTTTTTCCTGGGGGCTAAAATCCACATTTTATCACAGCAATACAACCGCCAATATCATCCTCTCTTTTTCCCTTTGTTTCATTGCCCTGTTGTCCGGCGTCACATTGACACGCGTATTGCAAGATTCCGTCCGGATGACAACAGTTGATTATTCCGTTTCGCTTGCGGACGGTAACTATTATACGCTGGCGCAAATACAGTACGACCCGTTTCAGGGAATGGACAGCAGAGATCTGCAACGTTTTGAGCGCAATTCCGAAGCAAAACATACCTGGCAGTTTTCCTCCTTCCCTGTAAAACTGCTGCTCAAAAACAATGTTCCCGGCAATGCGGCCTATAAGGATCTGCGCACCTCCAGTCTGCAGGAATCCGGCGCCTTCGAGCCTGAGACGCTTCGCAAGGATTTGGCGGCCTACCAATATACGATGGAGGATACATTATACCCTGAATATATCAACGGCCTCGACGACGGCACACTGGAAGCGCTGAAACCCTACCTGGAGGCAGGTACGATTGATGTCGGCGCTTTAAAAACAGGAAAGCAGATTATCCTGCTTTCCAACGGTACGGTACCCAATCCTTTCCATGTTGGTGAACAGCTACATTTCACCCAGGTCATTCGCGGCAACCGGAGCAATCCGGAGGATTTGAGCGCGCAACGAATTGACTTTCCCGTTACAGTCGGGGCCATTCTAAAAATAGAAGACAGTAAAAGCCCCTATTATGAAATGCTGGGCCAGAATGCCTTCAGTTTCCTTTGGCATCAGGACGCGTTTGCCGCACATCGGCTTCCTGTGAAAACCAACTACTTGTATATTGAATTGGAAGACCCGGCGCTGTATGAGCGGACCGAACTGCTGCTGGAGGAACTGAAAACGCTGTATCCAGACAGCATGATCTATGCGCAGCCCCAGAATGCCGAAGCTGCCCAAAAACAGATGGAGGGAATCACCTGGGCTTGTACCCTCGCGGTGATTCTGATTTCCCTGCTCGGCCTGTTTCAAATGATCAATACGGTTTTTCTGAAAATGAAGCGCCAGACGCGCGTTTGGGGAATGCTTCGCGCTTCCGGCATTGAGAGAAGGCAGGCTGTTTGTTATCAAATCTTTGAACTCATGTCGATCATTCTGATTGCCTGGATGCTCGGAAACCTTTTGTCCGTCATCATTTGTTATGGCCTTTATTACGGCAGCGGCATACAGGTCATGCAATTCTTCCCTTGGGGCCTTTCCGCCGCGGCTCTGGCTGTTATTTTGGGCCTATGCATCCCCATCGGGGCCGTCAGTGTTTCCGCCATGTATCGTAAAAATATCGTTAGTTTGCTTACCCGGCCCGACTTTATGTGACGGTTCCAACGAAATAAAAAATCGCCGGAGAGGACAAACCTCTCCGGCGATTCCTTTGTCTTTCTTTCAGAGTTTAGCTGCTTACTTGCTCTTAATCGCAGCCTGTGCCGCCGCAAGGCGCGCAATCGGCACGCGGAACGGAGAGCAGGACACATAGTTCAGGCCAATATTGTGGCAGAACTCGACGGAGCTCGGATCGCCGCCGTGCTCGCCGCAGATGCCCAGCTTAATGTCGGGGCGGGTCTGTCGGCCTAGGTCAACGGCCATCTTCACGAGCCTGCCAACGCCGGTCTGGTCAAGCTTGGCAAATGGATCGGACTCGTAGATCTTCGCGTCATAGTACGCGTCGAGGAACTTGCCTGCATCGTCGCGGCTAAAGCCGAAGGTCATCTGCGTCAGGTCGTTTGTGCCGAAGGAGAAGAACTCCGCCTCCTTCGCGACCTCGTCCGCAGTCAACGCCGCACGTGGGATCTCAATCATTGTACCAACCTTGTAGGTCATCTCAACGCCAGCGTCCGCGATCAGCTTATCGGCCGTAGCGGTGACGAAATCCTTGACATACTTGAGCTCCTTGACCTCGCCGACCAGTGGGATCATGATTTCGGGGACGATCTTGTATTCCGGATGCTCCTTATTCACCTTGATTGCCGCATTGATGACAGCAGTCGTCTGCATCTCGGCGATTTCTGGATACGTGACAGCCAACCGGCAGCCGCGATGGCCCATCATGGGGTTGAATTCGTGCAGGGAAGCAATAACAGCCTTGAGCTCGTCAACCGTGATGTTCAGCTCGCCGGCGATTTCTGCGATATCCTCTTCCTTGGTGGGGAGGAACTCATGCAGCGGCGGATCGAGGAATCGAACCGTCATCGGGCGGCCTTCCAGCACGCGGTACATCTCTTCGAAGTCGCCCTGCTGATAGGGAAGGATCTTCGCGAGCGCTTTCTTGCGGGTTTCAACGTCCTTCGCAACGATCATCTCGCGCATTGCCTTGATGCGCTCGCCCTCGAAGAACATGTGCTCCGTACGGCAGAGACCGATGCCCTCAGCGCCAAATTTGACGGCCTGCGCAGTGTCGCGCGGCGTATCCGCATTCGTACGGACCTTCAGGGTACGGGCAGCGTCCGCCCACTTCATGAAGCGGTCGAAATCGCCGGAGATGGTCGCTTCCACGGTCGGCACCGCTTCGCCGTAAATCTTGCCGGTAGAGCCGTCAAGAGAGAGATAGTCGCCCTCATGATACTGTTTGCCGCCGAGCTCAAAATATTTGTCCTCCGCATGCATCGTGATCTCGCCGCAGCCGGAAACACAGCAGGTGCCCATACCGCGCGCAACAACAGCCGCGTGGGAGGTCATGCCGCCGCGGACGGTGAGGATGCCCTGCGCCGCAGCCATACCCTCGATGTCCTCGGGGGAAGTCTCCAGACGGACCAGAACGACTTTCTCGCCCTTGTCCGCCCACTCTTTTGCGTCCTCCGCCGTGAATACGATCTTACCGCAGGCAGCTCCAGGGGAAGCCGCAAGGCCTGCGCCGACCGGTGTGGCAGCCTTGAGGGCCTTCGCGTCAAACTGCGGGTGCAGAAGCGCGTCGAGCTGCTTCGGGTCCACACGGAGAACCGCCTCGTCCTCTGTGATCATGCCCTCGTCAACCAGATCGACGGCGATCTTCAGAGCGGCAGCAGCGGTGCGCTTGCCGTTTCTCGTCTGCAGCATGTAAAGCTTACCGTTTTCAATGGTGAACTCCATATCCTGCATGTCTTTATAATGGTTTTCAAGATTCTGCGCGATGGTGGCGAATTGATTGTAAACCTCGGGCATATCCTGCTTGAGCTGGTCGATCTTGCTGGGGGTGCGCACGCCTGCGACAACGTCCTCGCCCTGTGCATTGATCAGGTACTCGCCAAAGAGAGCCTTTTCGCCAGTGGCCGGGTCACGCGTGAAGGCAACGCCCGTACCGGAATTCTCATTGAGGTTGCCGAAGACCATGGGCTGCACGTTGACGGCGGTACCCCAGGAATAAGGGATATCGTTCATACGGCGGTAAACATTGGCGCGGGGATTGTCCCAGGAACGGAAAACAGCCTTGACCGCCTCCATCATCTGCTCCTTCGGATCGGTCGGGAAGTCGGTGCCCTTCTGCTCTTTGTAATATTCCTTGAAACGCTTGACGAGCTCCTTCATATCGTTGACGTCGAGGTCGATATCGTTCTTGACGCCCTTTTTATCCTTAATCTCATCAATGATTACCTCAAACGTCTTCTTGGAAATCTCCATCACAACGTCGGAGAACATCTGGATGAAACGGCGATAAGAGTCATAGACGAACCGCTCAAACTTCGGGTCGGGATTCCCCGCGATCATGCCGGCGGCAACCTCGTCGTTCAGGCCGAGGTTCAGAATGGTGTCCATCATGCCGGGCATGGAAGCGCGCGCGCCGCTGCGGACGGAGACAAGCAACGGA
>DAWDUP010000001.1:8725-20272 GCA_052346825.1 Candidatus Fimivicinus sp.
ACGGATTCTTGGGATCGCCGAACTTCTTGCCGTTGATCTCTTCCATCTTGGCAAGGTATTCATAGATTTCCGCCTCGATCTCAGGCGCAATCTTTTTACCGTCGTCATAATAACGGGTGCAGGCCTCCGTGGAAATCGTGAACCCCTGCGGCACGGGCATGCCGAGCCTGGTCATCTGCGCAAGGTTCGCACCCTTGCCGCCGAGGAGCTCGCGCATGTTCTCGTCGCCCTCAGAGAACAGGTAAACGTACTTGTGGCTCATTCCAAATCATCCTCCAATTTTAATATCAGCGAAATAATCACGACCACGGCCAATCCGATAAAAAACGGGGCCGTTTTACGTCATCCTGCATTATAACAGATACGCACAAATTTTTCCATGCATGATTGAGATAAATTCATCTTTTTGACGTTCCCTTGTTTTGTATATTATAGATAGCATCAGTAAACAAGGGAAAACAGCGCCGCCCGGCCTCCGCAAGGCCACGTTTGCCTCCTTTTCGGCCTCGGCTGGCGGCGAAGGCTAAGGGGATAACGCCGGCAAAGGCCCTCGGCATCGCCCTTCAAATCCCCTGTTCACCGATCTATCTTTTCACAATTACAATTGCGGGATAACGAAAGACTTGAAAAACAGGCGCAATCTTGGCATAATATAGGGTAATCAAAATGCATTGTTTCAGGAAAGGGGCCGTTCTCATGCAAAATAACTGCTGCGCCGTCATCCTTGCCGCGGGCGAGGGGAAAGGGATGAAATCCGCCCGGCCAGCCGTCATGGCGGAAGTTCTTTTCAAGCCGATGATCGACTGGGTGCTCGACGCCGTGGAGGGCGCCGGCATCCGAGATATCTGCACCGTTACCGGGCACTGTGGGGAAGCCCTGAGCGCCCATCTCGGCGCAAGGAGTGAAACCGTCCTCCAGCGCGAGCTGCTCGGCACCGGACACGCTGTTTTACAGGCGCGCTCCTTTCTGGAGCGGTTTCGCGGCGGCGACGTTTTGATCGTCAATGGAGACACGCCGCTGATGGACAGCAAAACGATCCGCGCGGCGTTTGAGGAGCACAAACGTGCCGGGAACGCGATCACCGTCATCTCCGCCTGCGTGGAGAATCCCAGTAGCTACGGGCGAATTGTCCGCGCTGCGGACGGGGCCTTTACCCGCATTATCGAAGACTGTGATGCCAACGAGACGATCCGGCAGATTCGTGAGATCAACTCCGGCGCTTGCTGGTTTCAGTGCGAGCGGCTGCTTGAGGTTCTGGGCCTGATCACCAACGAAAACGCCAGCAATGAATATTACCTGACGGACGCGGTGCGGATTCTTCTTGCAAATGGCCAGAGGGCCGGTGCCTTGGCGGCAGACCCCGACGTAGTACTCGCCGCCAACGACCGGCTCCGGCTGCTCGATCTGAATACCCGCGCCCGCCAGCGGATGCTGATGCACTGGCTTTTGGAAGGAGTGGATATCCCCTGCGCCGACGGCATATTTATCGGGCCGGACGTCGCGATCGGGGCGGATACCCGCCTTCTGCCGGGTACGATCCTGCGCGGAAAGACCGCGATTGGAAAAGACTGCGTCATCGGCCCCAATACCCAGCTGATCGACACGCTTGTCGGAGACGGCGTAAAGCTCGACAACGTATTGAGCGAGCAGGCGGAAATTCAGAACGGCGCGGATATCGGCCCCTTCGTCCACCTGCGCCCCAATGCAAAAATCGGCCCGCATACGCATCTGGGCAATTTTGTCGAAGTGAAAAATGCCCAGATCGGCGAGGGGACGAAGGTATCCCACCTCACCTATGTCGGTGATGCAGACGTGGGGAAAAACGTAAATTTCGGCTGCGGCTGCGTCACGGTAAATTACACGGGCAAAGAAAAACATCGCACCGTAATCGGCGATCACGCTTTTATCGGCTGTAATACGAACCTCGTCGCTCCCGTGAAGGTGGGCGATTACGGCTACACGGCCGCGGGCTCTACCATTACGGAAGACGTCCCGGCCAATGCCCTGGGCATCGCGCGCGCGCGGCAGGTCAACAAAGAGGGCTGGGTGCTACGCAAAAAGCCCTACAAAGGCATGAAATAACAGCAAAATTCACTTGGCAAGGGCTGTGGGCGCTTCCACAGCCCCGTTTGTGCGTGCCATTGTCCAACTCAAAAAGAAAAATTTTATTTAGCAAAGGCTGGCAATTTTTATGTTTGAAAAGTGGAAAAACCGGAGCGCCACAACCCCATCCGGCGCGCCGGAATATCTGATCGCGGGGCTCGGAAATCCTGGCCCGAAATACGAGTATACCCGTCACAACGCGGGCTTTTTATGCATCGACCTGCTCGCACAGCAGCTCGGCGCCAAGATTGACCGGATCAAATTCAAATCCATCGTGGCCGACGTTGCAATAAAAGGCCGGCGCTGCCTTCTGATGAAGCCGCAGACCTTTATGAACAACAGCGGCGAAGCTGTCCGCGACGCGGCCAATTTCTACAAAATCCCACCGGAGCATATCATTATACTGTTTGATGACATCTCCCTGCCGCCCGGAAAGCTGCGCATCCGCCGCAAGGGGTCGGATGGCGGCCACAACGGCATCAAAAGCATCATCTATCTCCTGAACAGCGACCAATTTCCCCGCGTGAAGCTTGGGGTGGGCGCAAAGCCGCATCCGGATTATGATTTGGCCGACTGGGTGCTATCCCCGTTTCAGAAAGACGAGCTTCCTCAAATGAAGGAAGCAATGGAAAAAGCCTGTGAGGCGATCCGCCTGATTGTTCACGATAATATGGACCATGCGATGAATCTTTATAACTCCTGAGCAACCGTGAATTCTTTGGTGGTTCCTCTGAGAAAGGATGTTCAGAGATGTCTAACCCTACATACCGCTATACAACGCTGTTATTTGATGCCGACGGCACACTTTTCGACTACCGAAGGGCTTCCTGGGAGGCGATGAAGCGCACGATGGACCGCTTCTCCGCTCCCTTTTCTGAGGCACTGTTTGCCCTGTACCAAGAGAAAAACATGGCGCTGTGGGAGCTCTATGAGGAGGGAAAGGTCACCAAAAGCGAGTTGGAGCTGCGGCGCTTCTCCCAGTTTTTCGAGGAGGCCGGAATCACCGGCGTATTTCCTGCCGAGGCCAACCAATCCTATATCAGCCTGCTCGGCGAAGGGGCCTACCTCCTGCCCGGCGCGAAGGAGCTGATTGATTCCCTGCAAGGGAAAGTGTCTCTCTACCTTGTCACCAACGGCCTCAAGCGCACACAGTACCGGAGGCTGGAGCGTTCCCCGCTTGCGCACTCCTTCGACGGGGTCTTTATCTCCGACGAAATAGGCTACCAAAAGCCACAGAAGGGCTACTTCGACTATGTCTTCTCCCATATCCCGGAGAAAGACCGCGCGCGGACGCTGATCATCGGCGACTCACTCACCTCGGATATCCGGGGCGGCAACAATGCCGGCATCGATACCTGCTGGCTGAATCCGAAGGGCGCCGCCAATACCACGACAGACGCCGTGTGTACCTATGAGATCGCGCGGTTGGAAGAGCTTTATGGCATCCTTTCCGAGCAGCCTGCCAAATAACCGAGCGCCAATACAACCCTGCCAATGAATCCTGACAGCACGCGTAAACCGCGTGCGGAAGCGGAGCATCACAACCATGTCCTGTTTTTCAAAAGTACTGCACACAAGCGCAGAATACAAATCGATCGAAAATGCAATCTGTGAAAATCGGCTTCCCGCCGGCGTGACGGGGGTTTCCCTAATTCACAAGGCCCATCTCGTTCACTCCCTTTGCGAGGACGAGGGCTGCCGGGCCGTGATCATCGTTGCGGACGAGGCCGAGGGCAGCCGTCTGGTGGAAAATTTGAACGCGATGAAAGGCGGCGCGCTGCTCTACCCTGCCAGGGATTTTAATCTTCGCCCTGCGCAGAGCCAATCCCGCGAATATGAGCAGCAAAGGCTCGGCGTGCTCGGCCATATGCTGGAGGGCGAATACCGCGTGGTGGTCTGCTCCGTTGAGGCCGCCATACAGCTGACCCTTCCGCCGGAGGAGCTCTATACCCGCACCGTGACACTGAAGTCCGGTGAAGACCGGACGCCGGACTCCGTCGTAGAAGCGCTGCTCGCGGCGGGCTATACCCGGACGGAAACTGTTGATGGCACAGGGCAGTTTGCCCGGCGCGGCGGGATTATCGATTTTTTCCCGCCCGACGGCGCGCTTCCCCTGCGCGTGGAATTCTGGGGCGATTCGATCGATACGGTCGCGCATTTTGAGATCGAATCCCAGCGCCGGACCGACCAGCTGCAGGTTGCAAAAATCACGCCTGCGCTCGAAATCCTGTTCGACAGCCCGGAGCTGCTCGCGGATAAAATCGAAGCGCACTGCGCTTCCCTACGCGGAAAGGCAGTCAAGGCAAAAGCCTCCCTGCTTGCGGACGCGGACAGCCTTCGCGCGGGGGCTCACCTCTCCTCTCTGGACCGCTACCTCAACCTAGCTTATGAATCCCCTGCGACAATCCTCAATTATGCGGAGGATGCGCTTTTATTTATCAGCGATTCAGGCAAGGTCAAGGAGCACGCGTCTTCCGCCGCATCGCTTTTGAACGAAGAGCTTAAGGAGCTGTTTGAGGGCGGCATCCTCTGCCGGGGGCTCGACACTTTTACACTGGGCTGGGGCGATCTGGTCAAAGCATATGAGGACCATGGCGCGATCTATCTCGATACCTTTGCGCGCGGCAGCTTCGACACGCCCGTTAAAGCGCTGACCAATCTGAACGCCCAGCAGCTGCCCGTCTGGGGCGGCTCGCTTGATATCCTCTTGCAGGAGCTTCGTCCGGCGCGGGAGCAGGGGTATACCTGCGTTGTAATGGCCGGCACGGACAAGGCTGCAAAAACACTCGTGCAGGATCTGGAGGCGGAAGGCCTCCCCAGCGTCTTCTTCAACATTCCGCCCTCTGAATTTCCGGGCAGCCGGATCAGCGTCCTTCCGGGCGGGCTGACCGCAGGCATCGAATACCCGCTGCTGAAATTCATGCTCTTTACCCATGGGCGCGCGGCGGGCTCCTCCCGCCGGACGGTGAAGAAAAACAAAAACCCCCGCGCAGGCATTCATTCACTCGACGAGCTGCACCGCGGCGACTATATCGTCCACGCCGTGCACGGCATCGGCATTTTTGACGGCATCAATAAGCTCGAGGTCAGCGGCGTGACCAAGGATTATATCAAGATCAAATATGCAAAGGAGGATGTTTTATACGTCCCTGTTACCCAGCTTGACCTCGTCTCGAAATATATCGGCCCGCATGAGGATGGCAAAAATCTCAAAATCAACCGCCTCGGCGGCAAGGAGTGGCAGAAGACTCGCTCGCGCGTGCGGGCCGCTGTCAAGGATATGGCGGAGCAGCTCACCAAGCTCTATGCGGAGCGCATGAAAGCGCCCGGCTACGCCTTCTCCCCCGATTCGGACATGCAGAATGATTTCGAGCGGCGCTTCGAATTTGAGGAAACGGACGACCAGCTGCGCTGCATTGACGAGATCAAGGGCGACATGGAGAAAAATTATCCGATGGACCGCCTGCTCTGCGGCGACGTGGGCTTCGGCAAAACGGAGGTCGCCCTGCGCGCCGCCTTCAAATGCATCGCAGAGGGCAAGCAGTGCGCGATGCTCGTCCCCACGACGATCCTCGCCTTCCAGCATTACCAGACGATCTTCAAGCGCTTTGAAGGCTTCCCCGTCGAGGTCGAGATGATCTCGCGCTTCCGTACGCCGCAGGAGCAGTCGAAAATCCTGCGCGGCCTCAGGCAGGGCAGCGTAGATATGGTGGTTGGCACACACCGGCTGATCTCCAAAGATATCAAGTTTAAAGCCCTGGGCCTTGTTATTATCGACGAGGAGCAGCGCTTCGGCGTTGCGCAGAAGGAGCATCTCAAGGAGCTGTTTCCCACTGTCGACGTCCTCACTCTCTCTGCAACGCCCATCCCCCGCACGCTCAATATGGCGATGACCGGCATCCGCGATATGTCCATGCTTGAGGAGGCGCCGCAGGACCGGCATCCGGTGCAGACCTATGTGCTCGAGCACGATATGGCCATTCTGGCGGAGGCGATGCAGAAGGAGCTCCGGCGCGGCGGGCAGGTCTATTATCTGCATAACCGAGTCGATACGATCACCCGCGCGGCGGCGCGCATTCGTGAATTCCTGCCGGATGCGCGCATCGGCATCGCCCACGGCAAGATGGAGGAGGAGGAGCTCAGCGAAATCTGGAGCAACCTCCTTAACGGCGAGATCGATATCCTCGTCTGCACCACGATCATTGAAACCGGCGTAGACGTGCCAAATGTCAATACGCTGATCATCGAAAACGCGGACCGTCTGGGCCTTGCGCAGCTGCACCAGATTCGCGGGCGCGTGGGCCGCTCTGCCCGCCGGGCCTATGCCTACCTCACTTTTACCCGCGGCAAGGAATTGAGTGAAATCGCCACCCGCCGCCTGAGCGCCATCCGGGAATATACGGAATTCGGCTCCGGCTTCCAGATTGCGATGCGCGACCTGGAGATCCGCGGCGCGGGCAGCATCCTCGGCGCGCAGCAGCACGGCCATATGGAGGCGGTCGGATACGATATGTATATCCAGATGCTCTCCGAGGCCATTGCGGAGGAACGGGGCGAAAAGCCGGAGAAGCCTGAGGAGGAATGCCTGATCGACCTGCAGATCGAAGCGCATATCCCCGAAGAATACATTGAGAGCATCCCGCAGCGGCTCGCCATCTACCGCCGGATCGCGGATATCCGCACGCCGGACGATGCGGAGGACGTCTACGACGAGCTCATCGACCGCTTCGGAGATCCACCGCCGAGCGTACAGGGCCTGGTTAACGTCTCCCTCCTGCGCAATTCGGCTTCAGCACAGGGAATCTATGAGATCTGCCAGCGCGGCAACTGCCTGCTGCTCTATTCCAATTCCATCGATATGCAGAAGGTCTCCCGCCTCGCCGCCCTTCTGCGCGGGCGGATTCTGGTCAGTGCGGGTGCAAAGCCCTATATTTCCGTCAAAATGGACGCAGGCCAGTCTCCTGTGGACACCCTGCAGGAGGCGCTGCGCATCTACGCAGTTGAGCCGGAGCGCAAAAAGATCGATCATTAATTGATTGCGTTTTGGCAATCCTTTCTTGACCTATTTATATCAATTTATTTATAGTGAGTTAGTAAACCTATTATAAATATCGAAAGGGAGATGCTTATGCTGAAGCGATACAAAGGATCAATTATCTGCTTTTATGTTCTGATGGTGGCGGCCCTGATCCTTGCCACCTTTTATGATCTGGCTCTCGATATCCGGCTGAACAATCCAGCAAACCTCTTTGCCCTCTGGCTGCGCAATACAGGGGAAGTTCCCTCCCGCCTAATCTGTCCGCTTGCGGGCACGGTCCTTTTCTTTGCCGCCGCCAACCGTTGGGAAAAGGCCGCCGGATTCCTTCTCTCGCTCGGCGGCTCGGCCTACCTGGGCTATTATTTCGGTAAGTATTTTTTCCTGGAGGAGAACCGGATGCTTTTCAGCATCCTCTGGGGCGTCGGATTCGGCGTGGTTGCGCTTCTTACCGGGAGCCTCATCCCGCGTGAATGGATGAAGAAGCTGAAAGCCGCCGCATGGATCGGCGTAATTGCCATGACCATCCAGCTGCTCTGCGTGGAGGGCCTGAAATATCTCTGGGGCCGCGTTCGCTTCCGTGATCTGCTCGCCGCCGGGAATTATGATGCCTTTACCTCCTGGCTCCATCCCAACGGGATCAATGGAAACAAATCCTTCCCCAGCGGGCACACGGCCGGGGCCGGGATGAGTTATTTGATGATGCTTCTGCCCTTCTGCACAGACCGCTTTAAGGGAAAAGAGAAGCTTTGTTTTCTCCTTCCCTTTGCCTACACCTCTCTGGTTGCCTTTTCGCGCCTCATTATGGGCGCCCATTACCTCAGCGATGTTGCCGTAGGAGGCGCAATCAGCTTTACGATCGTTTTGATTGCGCTTAAAATCTATGAAAAACACTTTTCCTCCGCGCGGACCTAGCCGTCCCGATCCAGGGCCTCACAAATCGTCAAACAGCAAAAAGGGATGCTGCAGCGTCATGCTGTGGCATCCCTTTGGTATTTATTTTACATTAGCCTTTGTCTTCCTTGAGCTGGATCGCGCCTGTCGCCGCTTCAATCTGAATTTCACATGCGCCGTTTCCATAGAGGATCTCGCCGCTGTCACCGACAATAGACTGACCGCCTGTTTTCATAATCCGGATGTGGGAGGGCAGCTTATAGATCAACTTTCCCACGTTGGTTCGATAAAACAGATGAAAGCCTTGGTCCAGAGGTAGAAATGCCGTTACCGCGCCCACATCTGTTTTTAACTCGAGACGGTCAGAGGTCCGGTTGCCGCGGCCATAATCGATCCCGCCGGTCGATACTCTGACCTCCGTCTCCTTTGTTTTTACCTTGTTTAGCTTCGCGCCGCCGGTATCCGCCCGGATTTTCAATACTTCTACGCAGATATTTTCCGCCTGGCAGCCGCCAACATTCACTTTACAACTGAGCGCTATGATATTCCGCGGCACATAGACGACCAACGTCGCACCGCCGTTTTTCCCCCAGGGCCGGAACATTTTGCGTTTCAGGTAGAGATAGGTTTCGCCATCGCGATTCTCTGTCCCATAGCTGTAATTGGTCAAGCGGTCCCCCATGGAATGCATTTTCACCTCTGAGCGCAGCTTTTCATCCCATGAGGGCAGAAGCTGCAGCCCGCCGACATCCACCTCAACCCGGATATTTTTACACGGCTCCTCCGTTTCGGTGCGCAGCCCCTCAGGCCATCTCTCGGGCAGGGCCGGTTCCACGGGCGGATCGGGTTCCTTTTGTTCCGATGCGCCGAGCGCTTCCACCAGGCGGTCCGCCTCCTTCTGAGTGATCACGCCGTCCGCCACCATCTGCAAAATTTCTGCTTGGGTATTCATTCCTGGCCCTCCTGTTCCGTTTTAATTTGGGTAATGGCCTCATCTACGGTGAGCTCGCCATTTCGGATTTTCTCCAGCACCTCCTGCTGCGCCGATTTCTTTTTGACCTCAAAGCCCATTTTGCGGATGATCGTCTCCAGATTTTTCTTCACGGTTGGATAGGAAATCCCCAGTTCCTTCTCCATTTCACGAATGCTACCCTGCACGCGCAAAAAAGTCTCTGCAAAGGCAAGCTCTTCCCGATTGAGCGCATTGAATTTGGAGAGCACGAAATCCCCACTGATCTGCGTCCCGCACTGGCGGCAGGACAATTGCGTTACGCTGAGCTTCTCCCCGCAAACTGGGCAGGTACCGATGATTTCATGCGGCAGTGTTCTCACTCCTTTCATGATTGCTCCCTTGTAATTTAAAAATAGCACACTGGATTTAGATTGTCAATCATAAAATTAATTATTTCAATTATTCAATTTATTTATCTTATCTAATCTATAAAAACTGCCACAGCCTTTGAAAGGCTGCAGCAGTTTTTCACTAAACGGTTTACGATAACCCCGCATTCGAAGGTTCCGGTTCTTTTAATCAGCCAGTGGAAGATGTACCGTGACCTTAAACAGATCGCCATCCATGGAAACTGCAAGCGTACCCTTCTGCAATTCACATAGGCTCTGTGCGATCGACAGCCCCAATCCGCTGCCCTCCGTGCTCCGGGAGGCGTCTCCCCGCACAAACCGCTGCGTCAGCTGTTCAACCGGAACATCGAGCGGATCCCGTGAGACATTTTTGATGGAAAACACGCCGTATCCGTTATCTTCGCTAACCTCGATATAAACCCTGGTGCCGGCCAGTGCATATTTTTTTACATTGCTAATGAGATTGTCGATGATCCGCCAGGTTTTCTGGCTGTCCGCATAGAGAATCGGCTCCTTTTCCGGCGTATTCAAACGGACATCCAACCCGGCAGCCTCCAACGCATCCTCGTTTTCTCCAACGGCCTGCACCGCCAGCTCATAGAGATTGACCTTGATAAAGTTGAGCTTGAGGTTACCGGTCGTCGCCTTCGATGCCTCTACCAGATCCTCGATGAGATGCTTAAGCCGTTCGCTCTTCTCCTCCAGCACGCCGATATATTCCTGCGCCGTTGCGTCAGAAATATCACATTTTTTAAGCAAATCAACATAATTAACGATTGCGGTCAGCGGCGTTTTGAGATCGTGCGAAACATTGGTGATCAATTCCGTCTTCATATGCTCGCCCTTAATCGCCTCGTCGACCGCTGTACGCATCCCGTCCTGCATACCGACAACGTCTTCGCCGAATTTGCGCAGCATCCGCGGCATTTTTTCTGTTTTCAGGGGATAGTTCAAATCCCCCTGCCGCGTTTTGGAAACAGCGGTCATGATTTCGTCAAGTGCGATCACGGTCTTCCAGAACAATATCAGGACAATTAGATTAAACAAAATCGTTAACACCGTGAAAAAAAGCCAAGCGAAACCGGGTCCATCAGCCATGCAAAGGATTGTAAGACCGATCAGTATAACGTTTAGCAATAGATAACCCACAAATAAAAACAGAATCGACGTGCGCAGGTTTTCCATCCGGTGATTCGGGATTGCATGCGCTTTGATATCCTCTTTGACATTGTGAAGCGCTGTTCGAAAGCGTTTCCAACTTTTCTTCAGAAAGCGGAAAAATTTCACGATCAGCGTGTTGCGCCAGAACTGCCTGCGTTTCACATTTCGCGCGACGCTTGTCAGCCATTCGAGCAAAACGCCGCCTGCCCCCATTGCACAGCCGATTCCGGCCAGCGTCAGCAGCTTCTGAAAGCCCTGTGTGGCATCTATCTGAGCCGGAGGGCCGGCCGCAGCGGCAAGCCCTAAAATCACAAGCGATCCTGAAAGCAGCAGATGGAGATCGTTGGGAATCCGATCCGTCCACAATAGGGTGATCTCCTCTGTCTCTGCACGATGCCCACTCGCAACGGTTATGTAGATGGCGCATAACATATAAACCAGCAGGCAGATTGCGGTCATTGCCAGCGCGACGGGTAGATTGTTTTTTGCCTGCTGAAAATTTTGATCAAGCTTATAATAAATATCCAGTTCTCCATCCAATCCCTTAGGCAAAAGCTCGTCATTCAAGGCAATATAAACATCCCATCCACTTTTTACAAATTCCTTTTCATAAAGCGTGATCCGGTCGTCGTATTGATGAAACCAATCGCTGATACGGATGCTCGTATAATCATAGCTACTCAACCACTGAGACTGATTCACTACGCGCTCACCACTGTGATAGCCAGCAATGTTGGTGTAGGTTTCATTCCATTTATATTGCTCCACAAGCTTTCGGAAGTCCGTACTTTTTGGATCAATTTTTTGAAAATTTGTGAAAACCTCATCCGTCTCGCGATTCACCAATGCATAGTGTAGGTTAGAAAGGCTGGCCAACTCTTCCTTTGCCTTTCGGTAATCCTCCTCAAAGCTCCCTCGCAGGGATCTCAACTGTGCTTCATATGCCTGCAGGCACTGATCACGGATTTTCTTCTCTTCCCCCGCGCTCAGTG
>DAWDUP010000001.1:20282-30845 GCA_052346825.1 Candidatus Fimivicinus sp.
AGGCTCTGTGGTTGCGTCCGGCGTATTCGTCTGCGTTGGGAGCACCGTCGTTTCGGGCAGAGTCGCCTCTTCGCTGTTTTCATCACGATCTGGCAGCATTCCCAGAATCTCTTGCTCTTTTTCTTGACGGGCGTCTTCCAGTTTCTTATGAAGATTTGCTTCATATTGCTCCTTTAAAAGCGCCTCTTGTTTCTTCAGCGATTCTCCGCTACGCATCTCTGCTTCAGAACCATAGACGAACAGCATCTGTTTGATATAATAGAGCTCCCAGGCCAGCTGTTCCTGAAACGCATTGCTCGCAGTAAAATCGCTTTGGTCCTCAAAAAGCAAAGCATCCAACGAGCCGCCCAGATCCTTCGTTAACGTAACTGCCTGATAGATCGACACAGCAATTCCGCCCGCTGTAGCTATGGCAAGCAATACTGCACAAACCTTAACCCATTTCGCCTTAAGGAAGCTTTTCGATTTTATACCCAATGCCCCACACCACCTTTAAATATTTAGGCTCTTTCGGATTGATTTCAATTTTTTCACGAATGCGTCTAATATGCACCGTGACCGTTTTTTCACTTGAGTACGAGGGCTCGTTCCAGACGGCCTCATAAATCTGCTGCGTCGAAAGCACATGCCCAAGATTGCGCATCAGATATTCCACAATGCCATATTCCCGCGCGGTCAGCCGGACCGGCTCGCCGTCGAGGGTCAGCTCCTTTGCCACGGTGTCGAGCGCCAGCCCTCCCGTGACAATTACGCCTTCCTTTGATTCAATGCTTCCCAGCCGCACATACCGCCTGATCTGGGATTTCACGCGTGCCATCAGCTCCAGCGGATTAAAGGGCTTTGTCACATAATCGTCCGCGCCGAAGCTCAGGCCTGTAATTTTATCGGTATCTTCACTTTTCGCGGAGAGCAGGATGATCGGAAAATTATGCTTTTCCCGCATTTTCAATGTTGCGGTCAGGCCGTCGATATTCGGCATCATGATATCCAGAATCGCACAGTGAATCTCCGTATTTTCCACGGCATTGAGCGCCTCCTGCCCATTCATTGCGCGTATGGTATGATAGCCTTCCAGATTCAGATAAATTTCCACAGAATCCAGAATCGCCTTATCGTCATCGCAGACCAGAATATTATACATAAAACTTTTCCTCCCATTTTGTCCGGTATTTTTCATTTAGAAACCTCGTTTGAGCTTCTCTTTTAGTATACCAGAGCCCCCGTGAAAATCAAATAATCACCTGCCTCCCTTTTCATAGAATAGCAGGAGATTGTTACATTTCAGGCGGGGAATTTCTTACGAAATCTTTACAATTCTTTTACTTTACATTTTCGGAACTGATAGAGGTACAGCTGCGTATATAGTTCATCCCTCTAACACGGATGTTTTTAAAGTCCAACCAGCTCTTTATGTATGGAAAAGGCGGTTGCCTCATGAAAAACTTCCCTTTCGCCGCCACTCGACGTGTTTTCCAATTCGTGCTATACTAAATCGGAAAAAGATCAGTCTCCTTGATCATACTATTATTTGAGCATTTTTTAATTAGATAGATCAGGAAGCAATCGGAGGGATCTTCCTTGAATCATACCATCGCCGCCATCGCTACACCGCAGGCCGCGGGAGGGATCGGCGTGATCCGGATTTCCGGGCCAGGGGCCATTGAGATTGCAGACGCAGTCTTTGATGCTGCAAGCGGGCAGGCTCTGACGGAATCAAAGGGCTACCGCGCACATTTCGGCAGGATTTTCAATGAGGATGGGCCGATCGATGAGGCAATTGCCCTTGTCTTTCGTGCACCGCACAGTTACACGGGCGAAAATGTTGTGGAATTCTCCTGCCACGGCGGCCTTTTTCTCCTGCAGCAAACGCTGCGCGCCGTTTTCCATGCAGGCGCAATGCCTGCCTCTGCCGGCGAATTTACACGCAGAGCATTTCTGAATGGAAAGATGGACTTGACGCAGGCAGAATCCGTTATGGGCCTGATCGCGGCGCAGGGGGGCCAAGCGGCCCGAGCCGCCTTAAGCGCACATGACGGCGCTCTGAGCCGCGAGATCAGAGGAATTTCCCAATCCCTTTTAAGGGATGCGGCGCATATGGCGGCCTGGGCGGACTATCCGGAGGAGGAGCTTCCAGAGCTGGATATGGCTGCTCTAACACAGGACTTTACGGGCGCGAAGCAGAAGCTGGCCGCTCTGCTTTCCCGCTTTGATACGGGACGAGCGGTAATACAGGGCGTCGATACCGTGATTGCCGGCCGACCCAATGTGGGAAAATCGACCCTGATGAATCTGCTCACCGGGGGCGACCGTTCCATCGTTACCGCCCAGGCTGGCACGACCCGCGATATTGTAGAGGAGACAGTCCGTCTGGGCGACCTTGTCCTGCATCTGGCCGATACGGCTGGCCTGCGGGAAACAGACGATCCGGTGGAGCGCATCGGCGTTTCCCGTGCGCGGGAGCGTCTGGAGCGCGCCCAGCTGATTCTCGCTGTGTTTGATGCCAGCGAGCCCTTGGATGAAGAGGATCTTCGGTTGCTGGAGGTCTGCCAAAACCGGCCCTGTATAGCAATCATCAATAAATCAGATCTTACGCAGCGATTAGATGCACGGCAAGTAAAGGCCGCCGTTGCGCAAACCGTCTTCCTCTCCGCCGAGCAGGGTGAAGGATACGGCGCGCTCTGCGAAGCTGCCGCGCACGTGCTGGGGACGCAGGATTTCGATCCCGCCGCTCCCCTACTTGCCACGGAACGCCAGCGAGATTGCTGCCGTCAGGCTCTCGACTGCCTGGAGCAGGCTCTCGAGGCGATCCAAATGGGAATGACACTCGATGCCGTTACCGTCTGTATAGACAGCACACTTGCCGCTCTTCTGGAGCTGACCGGGGAAAAGGCAAACGAGGCGATTGTCGACGAGGTTTTTTCAACTTTTTGCGTCGGCAAATGATATTGTTATAATTTTCCTTTTATGGAGGAATCAATTTGGAATATTTTGCAGATACCTTTGATGTCGCTATTATCGGCGCCGGCCATGCCGGAATCGAGGCGGGCCTCGCCGCAGCAAGGCTTGGATGCCGGACTGTCGTCTTTACCATCAATCTGGATTGGGTGGGTAATATGGCCTGTAATCCGTCCATCGGCGGCACCTCAAAAGGTCATCTGGTGCGCGAGATCGATGCGCTGGGCGGCGAAATGGGGCGTGCGGCGGATGCGAATACCCTGCAGAGCCGGATGCTCAACGTTGGAAAAGGGCCTGCCGTTCACAGTCTGCGCGCACAGATTGACCGGCGCGCCTATACCGCTTATATGAAGCACTGTCTGGAACAGCAGGAGAATTTATTCTTAAAGCAGGCGGAGATTATCTCTCTGATGCGGGAAAATGAATCCTGGAAGCTTAAAACGCGGCTGGAGGCCGTCTATCAGGCCAAAACCGTCATTTTGGCAACGGGAACCTTTCTGGCTGGGCGTGTCTATGTGGGTGACTGCTCCTATGAAAGCGGACCGGACGGGATGTTCCCTGCAGCGGAACTGGCCAAATCATTAAACGAACTTGGCATCCCTACCCGGCGCTTTAAAACCGGTACTCCAGCCCGCGTCAACCGCAGGAGCGTCGATTTTGATCATTTAGAGCCCCAGCCGGGTGATGAACATACAGTCCCCTTTTCCTTTACTACAGAGCAGCCTATTAAAAATCGGGAGCTCTGCTATATCACCTATACAAATCTTCAGACAAAGCAGATCATCCTGGATAATCTGCATCGCTCCCCCTTATACGGCGGAAAGATCGAAGGTGTCGGTCCACGCTATTGTCCCAGTATTGAGGACAAAATCGTCCGCTTTGCCGATAAAGAACGCCATCAGATTTTCATTGAGCCCTGCGGCGCAGAAACGGAAGAGCTCTATCTACAAGGGCTGTCCTCTTCCCTTCCAGAGGACGTCCAGCTAAAATTTTTGCACAGTATCCCAGGATTGACCCACTGTGAGGTGATGCGTAGCGCCTATGCAATCGAATACGACTGTGTGGATCCGCTTGCTCTACGGCCAACACTGGAATTTCTTGATCTGGAAGGGCTTTACGGTGCCGGACAGTTCAACGGCTCGAGCGGATACGAGGAGGCAGCAGCGCAGGGGCTGGTTGCGGGCATCAACGCCGCGCGTAAGGTACAGGGGAAATCACCTTTTACGCTGGATCGTGCTTCTTCCTATATTGGCACATTAATCGACGATCTTGTCACAAAGGGCTGCTCTGATCCCTACCGCATGATGACCTCCCGTTCCGAATACCGCTTGATTCTGCGGCAGGACAATGCCGACCTGCGTCTCACGCCGCTCGGACATGAGCTCGGCCTAATTGATGAGGATCGCTGGCAAAGCTTTTTACAAAAGCGCGCTTTGATTGAGACAGAGCGGAAACGCGCGATGGAAACGATTTTTTCGCCTTCCGCCGCGCTCAACGAGCTTCTTGTTTCACGTGAAACATCTCCCCTGCAAACTGGTATTCGTTTGAGCGAGCTCTTGAAACGGCCGCGGCTCAGTTATGCACTGCTCAAGCCTTTTGATTCCTCCCGCCCCCCTCTGCCGGATGAGATTTTTGAGCAGGTTGAAATTGATCTGAAATATGAGGGTTATATCAAACGGCAGCAGGCACAGATCGATGAGATGCGTCGTCTGGAGGGAAAAAAGCTCCCTGAGGGAATCAATTATCCATCCATTACCGGCCTACGGAAAGAAGCGCAGGAAAAGCTCCAAAAAATCCGCCCGGAAAATGTCGGGCAGGCTTCCCGTATTTCCGGCGTCAGCCCCGCAGATATCTCTGTGCTTTTGATCTATCTGGCCGCAGGAGAAAAGCGCAGAGAGACGGATTCAGCAAACAGCCCAACAGGAAAGGAACGCGATCCGATATGACAATCGACACTGAGAAATTACGGACCGGTGCTGCTAAATGGAATATTATTTTGGATGAGGCGGCACTTTCCCGCTTTGATTCCTATGCCTCCCTTCTCATCGAATGGACCCAAAAAATCAATCTAACGGCAATCAAGGATCCGGACGGTATTGTGACCAAGCATTTTATCGACAGCCTTGCGCTGCTTTCTTTCGTCTCGCCTCAACAAGAAGCGAAGGTGATTGACGTTGGCACCGGTGCTGGTTTTCCCGGCGTTGCGCTTCTGATCGCGCGGCCAGATCTGCAGCTGACGCTTCTGGACAGTACCAAGAAAAAGCTTCTTTTTTTGGAGGATGTTCTCTCTTCTCTTAGTCTGCATGCGGAAACACTCCACATGCGTGCCGAGGAGGCGGGGCAGCGATCTGCCTATCGCGAGCAATTTGATCTTGTCACGGCGCGAGCTGTCTCCAACTTGCGCGATCTGAGCGAATATTGCCTGCCATTTGCAAAACTCGGCGGATTGTTTACGCCTTTGAAATCGGCGGAGATTAATCCAGAGTTGGCCTGCGCGCAAACTGCAATCTCGCTTTTGGGCGGAAAGCTGGAGCGTCTGGAGCGCTATGAGATTGAAGCCGGCGGCGGACGCAGCCTTCCCATCATCAGAAAAATATCGCATACTTCGCCAAAATATCCTCGCCCTTTTGCTCAGATTGTAAAAAAGCCGCTGGTATAAAAACGAAAATAGAAAGATTCAGAAAGTTTTCCACGAGCGAAAAAACTGGACTTTTTCCCTCCTCCCTGATAAGCTTAACTTGTAAAGACGGACAAGCCCAATCAGGAAGGAGGTTTTTTCATGCCCCTTTTAAAGAAGTCCCCACCGAAACCGAAATCCGGAGGCAATATTCTTATGATTCCGGAACAGGAGATCATGCCGAATCCCACGCAGCCGCGCCGCCATTTTGATCGTCAAGAGCTCGCAAATCTGGCGCAGAGCATCCGGGCAAACGGAATCCTCCAGCCGGTCACGGTCAGAACCATTCCCGGTGGCTATGAATTAATTGCCGGAGAACGGCGCCTGCGTGCAGCGCGTTTAGCGGGCCTGACGCATATTCCCTGTATCCTGATCAACGCAGATGATCGAAAAACAGCGCTCTTTTCTCTGCTGGAAAATCTACAGCGCCAGGATCTCAGCTTTTTTGAAGAAGCCGACGCCCTTCAAAAATTAATGCGTGTTTATGGCCTCAGCCAGGAGGAAGCCGCCCGGAAGCTTGGAATGGCACAGTCTACTCTGTCCAATAAGCTTCGTCTGTTAAGGCTCCCAGAGAGCATCCGGCATACGCTGGAGCGGGAACATCTGACGGAACGCCACGCACGCACCCTGCTCCGATTGGAGACAGCAGCGCAGATGGAAGAGGCTCTCTCCCGGATTATTGATGAGAAGCTGAATGTTGCACAAAGCGAAAAGCTGATCGATCAACTTTTGCAAAAGCCGGTTTCGGAAAAAAAGGGAAAGAAAGCTCCAATCAAACTTTTCAAAGATGTGCGTCTTTTTGTTAATACGCTGAATCACGCAGTCGATACGATGAAACGAGCCGGAATTTCAGCTGCCTCTTCCCGCAATGAAACAGACGAGTATATCGAATATGTCGTTCGGATTCCCAAAAACGGCGAAACCGTCATTCGTTCCTGCTCAGATAGCGCCTAACTTTCACCAATAACGCAGTTTTGCGTTTTGGAATAGATGCTCCGCGCTGAGGAACAGCGCAAAATACTGACCATATCTTTTCTCTTTCACACCCCACATCCACGATAACGGGACAGGTATGATACCTGTCCCGTTGTCGTTTTTATTACGAGCGCAGCGAGTAACAAAGCAAAGGCCGTTTCTATTACATCAATCAAAGGGATTCACATAGCTCTATTATAAAGGAGCTGACGGCTATTTCTTATTACGAACGCAGCGAGTAATAAGGCAAAGACCGTTTCTATTACATCAATTAAAAAGATTCACATAGCTCTATCATACAAAGGAGCTAGCAGTTATTTTTATATGTTTCACGTGAAACTTTTAAAAAAAACGGCACACCAATACAATTTATTGTAGCGGACTATTTTTATGATATACCATATCCTGTAATTTTCTGTTTCACAAAAATAAATTTTTGAATGTTTCACGTGAAACGAATTATTATGGAAACGATTAGGAAGTCTTCCCTTCTCCCCTGCTTTGTGTTATAATTTCAAAGAATTCGTATCAAAATTCATTTTAACATGGACATTCTCAAGGAAAGGCATGAGCATCAGAATGGGAAAAACGATCGCTATCGTCAATCAGAAAGGCGGCGTCGGAAAAACGACGACTGCCGTCAATCTCTGCGCCGCAATTGGGGAACACGGCTATAAGGCGCTTCTTGTAGACATCGACCCGCAGGGGAATTCCACCAGCGGCATGGGCCTCAACAAGCGTTCCATCGAAAAATCTACTTACGACATCCTGATCAATGGAGTAAGCGCGCTGGAAACCATCGTTTCCACCCAGTATACCAATGTTGATATCCTCCCGGCCAATATGAGTTTGGCCGGCGCGGAGCTTGAGCTCGTCGAATCAAAACACCGGGATTCCCGACTGCGCACTGCGCTTGCTGAACTCGTTCCACTTTACGATTTTCTTTTTCTGGATTGTCCTCCATCTTTGGGCCTCATTACGCTCAATGCGCTGTGTGCCGCGGATTCCCTAATGGTTCCAATCCAATGTGAGTATTACGCGCTGGAGGGGCTTTCCCAGCTGATGTCTACGATCCGCCAGGTCAAGCGTCTCTATAACCCGCATCTGGAAATTGAAGGCGTTCTGCTTACCATGTATGATGGAAGACTAAATCTGACTCAACAGGTAGTCGATGAGGTAAAACGTTTCTTTCCACAAAAGGTATATACGAGCGTGATTCCCCGTAATGTCCGTCTTTCAGAGGCCCCCAGTTTTGGACAGCCGGTTATGTACTACGACCGTTCTTCCCGCGGTAGTTCCGCCTATGAAGATTTTGCAAGCGAATTTTTACGTCTAAACGGAAAGGGATGAAATCATTATGGCAGCAAAAAAAGGAGGCCTCGGACGTGGCCTAGATGCTCTTTTTGCAGATAACTCTGTTGAGGAAAGCAGTTCCGCCAGCGCTGTGAAACTGAGTCTCAACGAAATTGAACCAAATAAGGATCAACCACGAAAAACATTTGATGAAAAAGCACTCGCCGAGCTTGCGGACAGTATTGCGCAGCACGGCGTCATCCAGCCCCTTTTAGTCCGCCCGATGCCTGACGGCAGTTACCAGCTCGTAGCGGGCGAACGCCGCTGGAGGGCTGCCCGCAGAGCAGGTCTGTCTGAGGTTCCCGTTGTCATCCGTGAGATGAGCGACAGCGAAATGATGGAGCTGGCGTTGATCGAAAATCTGCAAAGGGAAGATTTAAACCCGATTGAAGAGGCAGAGGGCCTGCAGCAGCTGATCGATACCTATGGACTGACGCAGGAAACAGCTGCCGTGCGGGTGGGCCGTTCCCGCCCTGCCATTGCAAACGCGCTTCGCCTGCTCTCACTACCTGCTCCGATCCTTGAATTGACCCGCGAGGGAAAAATTTCCGCCGGTCATGCCCGCGCGCTGCTCTCCTTAGGTGACGAGGAGAAAATGGTAGAGATTGCAGATCTGATCCTAAAAAAGGAAATTTCTGTGCGTGAGGTGGAACGTCTCGCCAAAGCAGCCGCCAAGGAAAAAACACAGCAGAAAAAGACCATTTCTCGCCGGGATACCTTTTACGATGAAGTAGAATTGGCGCTGACCAATTCGCTCGGCCGCAGAATCAAGGTCAACGTCAATAAAAAGGAAAACCGAGGCACCATTGAGATCGAGTTTTTTGATCAGAAGGATTTGTCAGATATCTCCAGACTTTTGGACCCGGAAAACGAATAAACATCACATCATATGGTCAAACCGTTTGATAACATAGAGAGAGAAGGGAAGGATCGCTGTGCAGCAATATACAAAATTATTCTCTGAGGGAAAGATTGGAAACGTGACCCTGAAAAACCGTATCGTCATGTCTCCAATGGTTTTGGGAACCGGTGGCCTGGACGGAACGCCCGGCGAGCAGATGATGCAATATTATGAGGAGCGTGCCAGGGGCGGCGTGGGGCTTATCATCACGGAAGCAACGCGTGTGGATGAAAAGCATGGTCCCCTTGCTCCCCGTCAGCTCGCGATGAGTAAAGACCGCCATATTGAGCCATTTGCAAGAATGGTAAAGCGAGTCCATCGCCATGGCACAAAAATTTTCTGTCAATTGCATCATCCAGGCCGCCAGAATCTCTCCCTGCTGGTCGCGACCTGGCGCATGAGCGAGGCAATCGGCCGCCATTGGCACGGATATTGGAATTTCTTCTTTCAAGTTGCACAGCACGCTGAGCTTGTTGAAAAAACTGGAATACTTCCTCCGGTTACAGCCCCCTCCCCTGTGCCCTGCCGTTTGCAGAAACAAAAAACGCGGGCGCTAAAAACAGAGGAAATCAAGGAGCTGGTAATTGAATTCGGCGCAGCTGCCAGGCGCGTCCAGCTGGCAGGCGCGGATGGCGTGGAGCTACACGGCGCACATGGCTATCTGATCCAGGAATTTTTAAGCCCCTATACCAACCGCAGGACGGATGAATATGGCGGTTCTTTTGAAAACCGGATGCGTTTTATCACGGAAATCATTGCAGAAATCCGCCGCCAGTGCGGAAAGGATTTTCCAATCATCGCCCGCATCTCCGTAGATGAGTTCTATCGTGAGATCGGCGACCCTGCCGACGAAGGGATTACGTTGGATGAGGGAATCCGAATCGCGAAAAGACTAGAGGAATACGGCATCGACGCAATCGACGTTTCCAGTGCCTCCTACGAGACCATGAATTATTGGTTGGAGCCGACCAGCTTCCAGACCGGCTGGCGCAGCTATCTCGCAAAAGCCGTGAAGGAAAATGTATCGATTCCCGTATTGGCGGCCAACCTGATCCGCTCTCCGGGACAGGCGGAGCAGCAGCTGGAAGAGGGTATTCAGGATTTCATCAGCCTGGGCCGCCCGCTTCTTGCCGATCCAGACTGGGCCAATAAGGCAAAGTCCGGTCATCCGGAGGATATCCGGCGATGTATCTGCTGCCTGTGGTGCTTTGAAAGCATGCTCGACGGTGCCATACGGAATAAGCCCGGTCAATGCGCAGTCAATCCACGCACCTGCCGCGAGGTCGGGATTCCAAAGGAACCGAAAAAGGATGGTGACGGACGCATTGTAGCAATTGTCGGAGCAGGTCCGGCGGGCCTTACTGCAGCAGAGATGCTTGGAAAGCGCGGCTTCCAGCCAATCGTATTTGAAAAAATGCCGTTTACCGGCGGCCAGCTCCAGCTTGCGGATAAGCCGCCCAGAAAGGAAAAGATCGACTGGTGCTTCGAAGATCTAGAACGTGCGGCGCGCAGGGCTGGTGCGGAAATCCGGCTGAATACAAAGGCGGATGCCGCTTCCCTCAAGGAGCTGCAGCCCTACGCGGTGATTGTTGCAACAGGCGGGGATGCAGTTCATCCCAGCATTCCCGGCGCAGACCAGCCGCATGTCTGCACCGTCACGGAGATTCTCGATGGTAGTGTAAAGATTGAGGGGAAAACGGTT
>DAWDUP010000001.1:30855-32516 GCA_052346825.1 Candidatus Fimivicinus sp.
TGCTGTTATTGGCTCTGGCATGACAGGTTTGGAAACGGCCGATCTTCTTGCGGAGCAGGGAAATCAAGTGACCATTGTGGAAATGGCAGATGATATTGCGCCCGGCACCTATCACCAACATACGGACGATATTCTTCCCCGTCTGCAATCCCTTGGTGTGGAAATTCTCACCGGCTGGAAGCTAGTATGTGTCGGGCAGAAGGACATCACGCTGGAGCCCTCCTGCGGCGGTGCGCAAATTCAAAAACCCGCTCAGCAGGTTGTGATGTCCGTTGGCGTCCGCAGCAACAATGGTCTCTATGAGGAAATCAAAAATCAGTTCGAGCGTGTTTTCCTGATTGGCGACGCAAAGAAGATTGGGCGGATTGCTCAGGCGACGCATGATGCCTACGACCTCGCAAGGAAAATGAAATAACATTTTAAACCAGAAGGCCGCAGTATAAAAGCTGCGGCCTTCTGGTTTTTTATAGGAAAATTAGGAAGTTAAAATTTTTCTCAGTCGATCTCGTGTTACCTGAGAAGCAACATCGTTTCATATCCGAAGAACAAAACACTTCCATTTACTTTTCTTCCTGTATTGCCTCACTCCATCATAAAAGGGCCGCCATGGAATGCCTTTTTCTCGGCATTTCATGACGGCAAATTCGCTCCTTTGGAGACCATCATAAATTGTCTATCGATCTTCCCGTTCATTTTTTTTAAATGTATGCGCTCTAAAGCAAAGAAAAAATTGTCAATATCTACTACTCATTACTATACTATATAATTAAAATCTTAATATACTATTCCCCTTTGTGCTTTCCTCCTGTGCATTGGTTTCGCTCCCTTGATTAGAGGATTCTTCCGCCGTCACAGGCACATCTTCTGTTTTCGGCTGCGTGGTCATCTCATCGCTGACATCCGGTTTCGTTATCTGCTCTCCATGGGAAGGCTTTGTTACCTCCTGATTAGAAGAAGGGCTCGCGTTGCTGGAAGAAGAAGCATTCCCCTTTTCCGAATTACTGTTTGAACCGCTGGAGGAACTTAAATCCAAATCAAAGGGAGAGATATGGTCGTCCATTGGAATATTGCTTTTCCCATAGAGCGCCATCTGAAGCTCATATGCCGCAGCCTGATAATCGATAATGATAAAAGAGATGCCATTAATATACTGGCCTCGGCGATAATCATCGCTTGGAACCGTGATCTGATTAATAGGATAATTCATCCATCCTTGTAAAATAGCCTGTGTACCAATTGACAGAATTTCTGATTTTGGAATATTCGTATTCACATAGGGCAAAAACTTATTTGCAAGATTATTCAATTGACCAATGGAAGCGCTTTTCGTCTGCTTAATCAGGGCTTCAATGACCTGACGCTGCCGACGCGTACGGCTGATATCACTGTCTGCATCGCTTTTCCGAATTCGGCTAAAGACGAGCGCCTCATCGCCATTGAGCAGCACATTTTCTCCCACTGGGAAATTTTTAAATCTGCTCGTCCTGCGAATATATTCAGATTCATAGGGCTGAACATCCACATAAACACCGCCGATTGCATCAATCGCCTTGGAAAAATTTTCGAAATTAATCGTTACATAATAGTCAATTTCAATCTTAAAATTGTTTTTCAGTGTGTCAATCAATAAATCCGGGCCGCCCCATGCATAAGCAGCATTG
>DAWDUP010000001.1:32526-44633 GCA_052346825.1 Candidatus Fimivicinus sp.
ATCGCGGAAAAACGATGCTAAGGTAATCTGATCCGTTTTCTTATTAATAGAAGCAAGAATCATGGAATCGGAACGCCCATCGTCCTGCCCGATCAGAAGCACATTAATGACGTTGCGGCTTGAATACCTTTCGCCGCCATTGGTTGCCCATTTTTTGAGAAGCTCCTTCAAAGAAGCCGCATCCTTGATCCCGTCAATTTCAGCAAAATCTTTTTCATCATAGATCTGATCTTCCAAACCATTTTTCTGTTCATCGGAATCTTCAGGACCAATCAGGTTAAGCAGATTGTTGACATAGAGAAGCGCTACAATCACAGCAACTACGATCACAGCTGCCAAAATACCAAGAAAAATCTTTAAGTTACGCTTTTTATTTCGCGTCCAAAATGGGAGAAACCGATCTTTCCAAAAGGACTGCTTTTGTTTTGGCTCATCCGTTGTTTGCATTCCGTCCGCTTTTCCGCCCTGGGAAGCCTTTTGAGAATCCTCCTGCATCGGTGCGGCATCTTCTTTTTTGTCTTTAAACTCTTTATCGTCTTTCACGTGTGTCCCACTCCCTTATAACATCCTGTTTTCTTTGAGAAATTGAGAGAATAGCTATCATTATATCGAAAGCTGCCGTAATCTGCAAGGATAAATTATTAATACACAAAAATTTCCTTCCGGCAACCGTTTCTCATAACAAGGATCTCAAATCGGGAACGATACGGGAGAAAAAGAAATCTGATCGTATCATTTTATCTTCACTCCGTCTCCTCGGAAACGGTCTTTGGCTGGTCCTCTGCCTGATTATCCCCAATGGCATGCTCTAAACTGGGCTCCTTTTCCCCTTCGTCATGCTCTGCGCTCGTCAGCGTGACAACTTTTTCCCCTTCATTCACACGCATAACGCGAACACCTTTGGAAGGCCGTGTGCACAGACGAATTTCATCTGTTGGAATCCGTATAATAATGCCATCCGAAGAAATCAGAATCACATCTTCATCCTCCCGGATCATACGGACAGCGGCAATATCTCCATATTTCTCTGTATGATAATTGATCGTTCCCTTGCCAGCGCGCGACTGCAAACGGTAATCCGTTACCTCGCTACGGCGGCCATATCCAGTCTCGCTAACGGTTAAAACCGTTCCGCTTTCCTTCAAGACCGCCATTCCAACCACCTCATCGCCCTCTGTCAGCTCGATTGCCTTTACGCCGCGGGCCGTCCTGCCAAGTGGACGGGCGTCCGTCTCGTTAAAACGAATGCACATGCCCTTCTTGGTGGCCACCAGCAGATCATCGTTACCGCTGGTCAAATGGACCCATGCCAACTCGTCATCCTCATCGAGATTGACCGCAATAACGCCATTTTTTCGAACATTGCGATAAGCCTCCAGCTCTGTGCGTTTGATGATACCCTTGCGTGTTACCATGCAGAGATACTGTCCTTCTGAAAACTCGGGGATACGAATCATTGCATTGATTTTGACATCCGTTGTGATTGGAAGCAGATTGACAATATTCATTCCCTTACTCGTGCGGCTTCCTTCTGGAATCTCATATCCCTTCAGCCGGAAGGTACGCCCATCTGAGGTAAAGAACATCACATAATCATGTGTGGAACAAGTGAACATGGTATCTACCACGTCCTCTTCCCTGCGCGCCATTCCGATGACGCCGCGCCCGCCGCGCTTCTGAATCCGATAGGTATCCACCGGCTGGCGTTTGATATAGCCAAGCGTTGTCATCGTAAAAACACAGGTTTCCTCCGGAATCAGATCCTCAATATCCACCTCACCGCTGACATTCGCAATTTCCGTACGGCGTTCGTCGCCGTATTTATCGCGCAGAACAAGTGCCTCTTCCTTTACAATCTCCAAAACACGAGTCTCGGAGGAAAGGATCTCCATATATTCCGCAATTTTTTCTTTCAGCTGCGCCATTTCCTCTTCAATCTTATGCCGTTCCAGGCCGGTCAGCTGGCCGAGACGCATCTGAACGATTGCCTGTGCTTGCGGTTCATCTAAGCCAAAGCGTTCCATCAACCGCTCACGGCCCTCCGGCTGATCCTTGGAAGAACGCAGGATTGCAATCACTTCGTCGATAAAATCAAGCGCAATCAGCAAACCTTCTAAAATATGCGCCCGCTCCTGTGCCTTACGCAGATCATACCGTGTACGCCTGGTAATGACCTCGCACTGGAAATCGATATAATTTTGCAGCACTTCCTTCAGGGTCAGAATACGCGGTTCTCCATTGACAAGCGCGAGCATGATCACGCCAAAGGTCGTCTGCATCTGCGTATAAGTATAAAGCTGATTGAGGACTACTTGCGGATTGGCATCCCGTTTCAAATCAATGACCATATGCATTCCCTCGCGGGAGGTATAGTCGTTAATATCAGAAATACCTTCGATCCGCTTTTCCTTCACAAGGTCTGCGATGCTTTCAATCAGCCTCGCCTTATTGACCTGATAAGGAAGCTCGGAGACAACAATCGAAAATCTGCCGTTTTTCGTCTCCCGAATTTCTGCGCGGGCGCGCACAAGGATTTTGCCGCGGCCCGTTCCATAGGCTGCACGGATTCCAGAGCGGCCCATAATGATGCCGGCAGTCGGGAAATCCGGCCCCTTGATATACTCCATCAATTTTTCAAGCCCGGCATCCGGATTGTCAATCAGGCAGCACATACCGTCGATCACCTCACGCATATTGTGCGGAGGAATATTGGTAGCCATGCCAACTGCAATTCCCGTAGAACCGTTGACCAAAAGATTTGGAAACCGGGATGGAAGTACCGTAGGTTCCTTTTTGTTATCGTCGTAGTTCGGCATGAAGTCGACGGTTTCTTTTTCGATATCCGTCAGCATGGACATGGCAATCTTGCTCATGCGCGATTCCGTATAACGATAGGCCGCCGGCGGGTCACCGTCCACAGATCCAAAATTTCCATGGCCGTCGATGAGCATATAGCGCATGGAGAAGGTTTGCGCTAGACGCACCATTGCGTCATATACAGACATATCCCCATGCGGATGATAATCCCCCAGCACAGCGCCAACGGTTGCCGCACACTTATGATAGGGCCTGTCTGGCGTGAGATTTCTCTCATACATTGTATAGAGAATTCTGCGGTGCACCGGCTTGAGACCATCTCTTACATCCGGCAGGGCGCGCGAGACGATGACGGACATGGAATAGTCCAGAAAGGATTTGCGCATCTCCTTGTTCAGGTCGACATTGATAATCTTTTGGTCTTCGTAATTCATGTAAGTCCATCCTTTATTATAGAGCTGCCGCAGCCGGGTTTTGTTGCAGCATATTTTGCTTTTTGCTCCGATTTCTTTGAAAAAAGCTCATATGTCAAGATTTTGGACGTATCTTGCATTCTTTTCGATAAATTCACGCCGCGGCTCCACCTTATCGCCCATCAAAATTGAAAAGGTTTCGTCCGCCTGCATCGCATCTTCCAACGTCACCCGGAGCATCGTGCGGAATTCTGGATCCATCGTCGTTTCCCAGAGCTGATGCGGGTCCATTTCACCAAGGCCCTTATAGCGCTGGATATCGCAGTTTCCACCCAACTCTGCGATATACTCGTCACGCTCCTCAACTGAGAAAGCATATTTCACCTTTTTACCTTTGCTGATTTTAAACAGCGGAGGCTGGGCAATATAAATAAAGCCGTTATCGATCAGGGGGCGCATGTAACGGAAAAAGAATGTAAGCATCAACGTCCGAATATGGGCACCGTCAACATCGGCATCCGCCATAATGACGACCTTGTGATACCTCAGCTTGGTAATATCAAATTCGTCTCCGATTCCCGTACCGAGCGCAGTGACGACGGGCATCAGCTTATCATTGCCAATGACTCTGTCCAGCCGCGCCTTTTCCACATTGAGCATCTTACCCCAAAGCGGCAGGATTGCCTGAAAAGTACGATCCCGCCCTTCCTTGGCGGACCCACCTGCGGAATCGCCCTCAACGATATAAATTTCCGTATGTTCCGGATTCCGGTCTGTGCAGTCCGCAAGCTTTCCAGGAAGGGAATTTCCCTCCAGGGCAGATTTGCGCCGCGCCATATCGCGCGCCTTTCGCGCCGCTTCACGGGCGCGTGCGGCATCCAGCGCTTTTGCATAAATTGCCTTGACGACTGCCGGATTTTCCTCATAATACGTCATCAGCTTTTCATAGACCATCTGGGATACCAGCTGGCCTATATCCGTATTACCGAGTTTTCCCTTTGTCTGGCCCTCAAACTGCGCATCTGTCAGCTTGACGCTGATCACCGCAACGAGGCCCTCCCTTACGTCGTCGCCGGAAAGATTTTTATCGTTATCCTTAAGAATACCATATTTTCGGCCATAATCGTTGAAAACACGGGTCAGCGCTGTCTTAAAGCCGGTCTCATGAGTACCGCCATCCACTGTATGCACATTGTTAGCAAAGCTTAAAATCGTCTCGTTATAGCTATCGTTATACATCATGGCGACTTCTGCAGAACGGTCTCCCACCACAGTGGTTAGGTGGATTGGTGTTTCATGCAGTGGCGTCAGCTTCCGGCTCTCATTGATATATTCCACAAAGGACGAGATACCGCCTACGTAACAGAATTTTTCACTGATTATATTTTCCGGATCACGGCTATCCGTCAGCGTAATCGAAAGACCGGCATTTAGAAACGCCTGCTCGCGAAGCCTGCGCTGGAGAATTTCATATTCATAGACCGTTGTCTCCTGGAAGATTTCCGGATCCGCTTTAAATTTGATAAAGGTACCGGTTTCCTCCGTATCTCCAATCACGGTAAGATCCGTGGCGATATTGCCGCGCTCAAAGCGCTGGTGATGAATATGGCCATCCTGGAAGACCTCAATCTCCATCCATTCCGACAAAGCGTTTACCACAGAGGAACCCACGCCGTGTAGACCGCCGGAAACCTTATAGCCGCTGCCGCCAAATTTACCGCCTGCATGCAGCACTGTCAAAACCAGAGTCACTGCAGGAATACCGGATTTCTCATTGATTCCGACGGGAATACCTCGTCCATTATCCCGTACGCTGATCACATCGTCCGGCAGAATTTCCACTTCGATATGCGTACAGAAACCGGCAAGCGCTTCATCGATAGAGTTATCGACGATTTCATACACCAGATGATGTAATCCCCGCGGACCAGTGGAACCGATATACATACCGGGGCGTTTACGGACTGCTTCAAGGCCCTCCAGAACCTGGATCTGATCCGCATCGTATTTTTCCGAAACAGTCGTATCCATTCTTTCCTCGCCCTGCTCCTCCAGGGCTCGCTCCCTGTCCTGTTCAGCAAATTCGTTTTTTTCCTGTATATCCAACCTGAAGCCCTCCAATTCCGCTGATTCCATCTTCTTAGATGTATTCAGCTGCAGACATTCCCTAATTCAAAATTTTTGTCATATATTTGCCAATTTATCCATAAATTCCGTTCGCTTTAACAGCGTTGCGGAAGAAATCTGGGAAATATAAATCACCCGTCCGCTGGGCCTTGCCGAACTTACACAAACGATAAAGGATTTGGGCAATTCCATAGAAACGTTAATAACGTCTCCCGCTTTTTCAGCGTCTGTCAGATAATTTCTTGTCGCCTTGGATACAGTCGTCGTATCCAAATCAAAGATTCCAATGATTTCATCAAGCGTAACAACCGTATCCTGTCCCAAATGCAGATACAATGAAATGGCCCCTTTTCTGTATCGATACTATTTATGCCGTTTCCTCCAAACGCCCGCTGCGCAGCGAAAACGTTTTTCCTGCGCACAGGCGAAGCAGGGAGGATGGCTCACAGCAGGTAATAAACACCTGCCAGCCCTCAATGTGATTGAGGATATAATCCTGCCGGCCGGCATCCAGCTCGCTCATCACATCATCCAACAGAGCCACCGGCTGCTCTCCTGTAATTTCACGGATCAATACCGCCTCGCTGAGCTTCATAGAAAGCGCACAAGAACGCTGCTGCCCTTGGGAACCATAAATCCGGGCAGACATCTGATCCACAAGAATCTCCAGATCATCTCTGTGCGGGCCGACAGAGGTACTTCCATTTTTGAGATCTTCGCAGCAGGCTCTTTTCAATTTTTCACGCAGTTCCTGGGAAAGCTGCGCTGTTGTCTGGCCCTCCATGGAAGATGCATATGCAAGATGCAACACCTCTCTTCCGCGGGATAATCCATGATAAAAGGATGCGGCGCTTTCCTGCATACGCTCCACGTAGCAGCGCCTTTGATAAATAATCTGGGCTCCCAGCATAGAGAGCTTATCATCCCAGATATCCAGCGTATCCATCAACTCGGCATGATAAGGAATATCCTTCAATAAAATATTCCGCTGGACGAGCGCCCTGTTATACTGGCTTAAAACAGAAGCGTAACGCGGCTTTAGCTGACTCAGTGCCAAATCCAGAAAACGCCTGCGCTGTGCAGGACCTTCTTTGACCAAAGACAAATGAACCGGTGAAAACACCACTGCGCGAAACTCCCCCATCAGCCTGGTAGCGGAGGAAAGCTGAACTCCATTCAAAACGGCATGTCTTTTTTCATCCAGCAGCATAGAAGCGTTTTGATCCCTGCCGCCAGCATAAAAATCCATATCAAGCCGCGCAGCTTCATCCTGTAGAGAGATGAGCTCTGAATCTTTTGATCCGCGGAAGCTTCGACAGCCAGTGAACATCCAAATGCTTTCCAGTAGATTTGTTTTTCCCTGTGCGTTTTCTCCATAGATAATATTAACGCCTTCTTGTGGAAAAATTTCAATCTCATTCAAATTTCTATAATGAAACGCGGAAAGCCTTGTCACCTTCATAGGGCTGATACCTCATACTGTTTTCCATCATAAGAAACGATATCGCCAGGCCGCAGCTTTTTTCCCCGCATCAGGCAATCCGCCCCATTGACGGACACCTCGCCATTTTGGATAACGATCTTGGCATGGCCGCCCGTCTGTACCGCATTTGCCAGCTTTAAAAAAGCGTCAAGGCGGATGAATTCTGTGGAAATATTCACTTTTTCAGGTGGGATAGGCTCCCCCTTTTTGACCACCCTGACTTTTACTTTCATAAAATACGCTCCTGTTATCCTTTAATTTTCATTTTTCAGGCGAACCGGCAAAACAAGGAATAAAAAGCTATCTCCATCCGGAGGAAGAATCAGAATCGGCGATACGGCACCGTTTAATTCAATGCGGACCTCGTCTGTATCGACCACCTTCAAGGCCTCCAGCATAAACCGGTTGTTAAATCCGATTTCCACCCGGTTGCCTTCGATCGCCGCGTCTATTTTATCATTGGCGCTACCAAGAGAGGTGATGCTCGAAATGCGAATGGTATTTTCATCAAACACACAGCGCACTGGGCTCTTCAGACGGTCTGTAATCAGCAGGGAGGTGCGCTCGATACTATCGATAAACAGTTTGGTATTTACACGTACATGCGTTGCATTATTAGCAGGAATTGCACTTTTATAGTCGAGAAAATCTCCGTCCAGTAAACGGGAAATGATATGATAACCGCCTGCTTCAAACACGATATGGCGCTTTCCAACACCCATGGAAACCACGCCTTCCTCGTCTCCAAGTAGCTTCGTTACCTCAGACAGCGTTTTGGAGGGGACAACAAATGAAATTTCCGTACCCGTATAATCGATCTGCTCCGTGCGGACTGCAAGCCGGACGCCGTCCACCGCGATCAATCGAATGGCCCCACTTTCCACTTCAAATTTAACACCCTTATGTACTTCCTTGCTATCGTTGACCGCTACAGCAAAAATTGTCTGGCGGATCATATTTTTCAGAAGCTCTTCCCCGATCGTCACAGGATAACCGCCTGTCACAGAAGGAAGCTCTGGGTATTCATCTGCCGCAATTCCGATCAGACTATATTCCGCTTCGCCGCTGTGGATAACTGTCATCTGCCGTTCGTCCGCTTCAATGGAAACACTTTCACCGGGGAGCCGACGCAGGATATCACACAGAAGCCTGGCGTTTAAAATGATACTGCCCTCCTGCTCTACACGCGCCTCAATAGAAGTGGTAATCCCAACCTCCAGATCATATCCGGTCAAGGTGAGTCCATTTTCCTCCGCCTTCATCAAAATGCCTTCAATTGCCGGAATCGATGCTTTGGTGGAGACTGCTCTCTGTACGTTGGTGCAGGCATCGGCCAGTGCGAGCGCATCGCAGATTACTTTCATATAGGTTCCTCCTAATTTTTTGCGTCAAAGAAATTTTTAATTTATGAAATATAGTATCGGTGAACAGGGGAAACAACGGGTTTAAGGGCGTTTGCCGGCATTATTCTCCTCGTCTTTTGGCAAGGAAAGCGTCGCCGTCTGCCTTGCCAAAGGCTTCGGCATTGCTCCCAAACTCCAGAGGACCGCTCCGGTGCCCGCAGAGGCAGGGTTGCTGCAATGCCGCGAGGCGGCATTGTTTCCCCTTGTTTACCGATGCGAAAGATCAAACATTGATTTATTATAAATAGTCTTAGTAATAGAGGCAGTGGAAACGGTGGAAAAGAGAAAATTTTCCCACTCTCATTGGAAAAAAGAGGAAGACGACATTGGGGAAAATCTTGGGATGGATGTGTAGAAATCTGAAAAGAGAATCCGCTTTTTCACAGCGGTGTGGAAAAGACAGTGTTAAATGTTGATAAAACAGTGGAAAAGGAATTTTCTATTTTTGCTCTTACTGATCCTGTATATTTTTAATCGTATCTGAAATGGTTGCCTTTAAGGATGGATTTTTTGCCATTACTTTTTCTATTTTTGTTAGGGTGTAGAGGACAGTGGAATGATCCCGCCCGCCGAATTCGTCTCCAATTGCCTTCATGGGAAGGCCGGTTACCTCGCGAACAATATACATAGCGGCTTGTCGCGCTTTGGAAGTGGTGGAATCCCGTTTGTTGGATCGGATATCCTCCTCGGTGATGCCATAGGTTCTGGCGACCTCCTGAATGATTTTTTCCACAGTGACGGGAACCGGCTGGCTGTCACTGAGGATATCCTTGATTGCCCGCTGTGCCAAAAGGATCGTGGGCGGATGTCCTTCAATGGAATGATAAGCTTTCATTCGCTTGACCGCACCCTCCAACTGACGAATATTGGTTTTCAATTTTTGGGCGATATATTCAGTAACATCGTCCGGCAGGTTGATATTGAGCAGCTGTGCTTTTCGCTTAACGATGGCAATGCGCGTTTCCAGGTCCGGCGGCTGGATATCCGCAAGCAGCCCCCATTCAAAACGGGTGCGCAGCCTGTCCTCCAAGGTCAAAATTTCCTTTGGCGGCCGGTCAGAGGTCAATACAATCTGCTTACCTGCCTGGGAAAGGTTTTCAAAGGTATGGAAAAATTCTTCCTGCGTCTGGATTTTACCGGAGATAAATTGCACGTCGTCGACGAGAAGGACATCGACGTTTCGATACTTATTATGAAAGTCGATCATCTTTTTTTCTGCAATAGAGGTGATCAGTTCGTTTGTAAAATCTTCGCCTCTCACATAAAGAATATCCGCCTCAGGATTGGAACAGCGAATTTCATAGCAAATGGCATTGAGAAGATGGGTTTTTCCAAGGCCGGAATTCCCATAAATAAAAAGCGGATTATAAGCGCCGCCTGGATTTGCTGCCACCGCCTGTGCAGCAGCATGGGCAAATTTATTGGAGGAACCGACAATAAAGGTTTCGAATGTATATTCATATTCCTCACTCTGGACCTTTTCCGGCTCCGGGTCCTTTACCTCGTCTGTTACAACGATTTCCACACGAATGGGAAAACCGAGCACCTGCTCGAAGGCTTCGCACAGCAGATCGTTGAATTTTACAGCGACGATTTCTCTTTTGAAGGTATCTTCAATGGAAAGCAAAGCTGTACTCTCATCCATACGGACAAGCGTCAGCGGCGCAACCCAGACATTGAATGCCACCTCTGTAATCTGCGTTTTACAATACTCCTGTACCGATTTCCAGATCTCCATAAAGGAATTCATTTTTGACCGCTCCTCTGTGTTTTACGGCAGTTTGCAGTATGGGATGAAAAGGGTGCAGGCGGCTTTGGAAAACGCCGGATTTCTTTCATCTGCTATTCCTGCTCAATCTATTTAATTCTATCATAAAATGGCGTGGTTTTCAACATCCTTTCTAGTGTATTGTGGAAAAGAAAGGCTGAAACAAAGAGGCTTTCTGCAAAAAAAGATTGACAGGGCGAAGAGATGTGATATATAATAAATCTCTGCAAGGTTGCATCGTCAGGTTAGTTGTCATTTTCTACGGCATTTTATTAAATTGGCCGGAGGATGATAAGGATACTCCCCGTGGAATGGAGGTAAGAAAATCATGAAAAGAACGTATCAGCCGAAGAAAAGGCACAGGAAGATGGAGCACGGCTTCCGCAAAAGAATGGCCGACAGAAATGGCCGCAAGGTTCTTGCCCGCCGCAGGGCTAAGGGCAGAAAGCAGCTGACCTATTAATTGCAGTTCTTAAGTTGTGCTGCTGCTTGAGGCAAAAAGCAGCGGCACCTTTTCTGCATGGCAGTGAAAAGTGAAAGGATCGTTTTGGCAGACTATATTTCAATGAATCGGAATATGGATTTTCGTCGCCTTTATATGCGGGGAAAATCATTTACCCATCCTGCGCTGGTGACCTATGTAATGAGAAACCGCGCGGGCATTTGCCGGTTAGGGATCACAACGAGTAAAAAAATTGGAAACGCCGTAGCGCGCAATCGCTCCAAGCGGGTTATCCGCGCTGCGTTTTACGCGTTATCCAGCGAGGTTTCCGGCCATTGGGATATCGTATTTGTCGCCAGAAGCCGTACAAAACGGATCAAAAGCACCGAGCTTCAGAAAATTATGAGAAAGCAGCTCAGTGCGGCCGGCGTGATCCAAAATCAGGAGAAAAGGGATCCATGAAACAGTTTTTTCTCTCCATGATCCGCTTTTACCAGAAAAAAATTTCCCCTCTTTTTTTGCCGCGCTGCCGGTTTTATCCGACTTGTTCGCAGTATGCTGTGGAGGCGATCGAGCGCTTCGGTGCTTTTAAGGGCGGATTATTGGCGTTATGGAGGCTTTTGCGGTGCAATCCTCTTTTTCCGGGGGGATATGATCCTGTCCCTCCTAAAAAATAATATCCTGAATTTGTTTCAAGAAACATTAGATTTTATATATTGCTATTTGCGTAGGACATTCTCGTTTAAATAGAGGCTCTCTTTTGTTACCTCATTGAAAACTACGGAGGTCTTTCATGAGTATTTTAAATATTTTATATGTCCCATTTGGATTTATTTTCCGGATATTTTATGATCTGGTCAACAATTATGGACTTGCCCTGTTTCTATTTACTCTTTTATTCCGGCTGGTTCTTCTCCCCTCCTCCATCAGCCAGCAAAAGGGTACGGCGAAGCAAATGCGCCTGCAGCCCAAGATTAAAAAGCTGCAGGAAAAATACAGAGGCAATCAGGTCAAGCTCAATGAGGAAATGCAGGCCCTCTATTCCCGGGAGGGGTACAATCCGATGAGCGCCGGCTGCCTGCCGATGCTGATTCAGTTGCCGATTATTTTCGGCCTTTTGGGTGTTATCTATTATCCGATCCAGTATGTGCTCGGCGTAAACTCCAATACAGTCGGTGAAATGACGAAGATCGTCCAGGGCCTTTTGGGCGATACCTCTGTGAAACAGAATTTGCTGGAGCTTCAGGTATTCAACCATCTGGATGAAGTCATTGCCAAAATGCCAAACCTCTCCGCAGAGATTATCGATAAGCTGCGCGGCTTCGATTACACGATGTTTGGCATTCCGCTTGCGGAAACGCCTAGTTTTGCAACGCTCTCTCATCTCGGCTCCGCCAGCAAGCAAGAGCTGCTGTTGCTGCTCGTTCCGCTGTTTTCCGGCCTGTCGGCTTTGCTCTCCGGCATCTATACCTGGATCCGGCAAAAGCAGACCAATCCGGAAATGGCGAAAAATCCGATGATGGGCTGCACGGCCTTCGGTATGCCGCTGTTTTCCCTGATTATTGCGTTTCAGTTCCCGGCGGGCGCGGGTATTTACTGGTTTATGTCAAATATCATTGCTTTTGCGATGATGATTCTGCTCAATTATACGCAC
>DAWDUP010000001.1:44643-52799 GCA_052346825.1 Candidatus Fimivicinus sp.
AACATGATAAAAGAGGCAATCTGCACAGGCGCCACGATTGAAGAGGCACGGGAAAAAGCACTCGCGGAGCTTGCCGCACCGGAGGACATTGAAGTCAAGATAGAAGTATTGGAGATGCCGGTGAAGAAAACCTTTGGGCTCTTCGGCGGCGCTCCCGCAAAGGTACGGGCCTCCTATGAGGAGTCTCCGGCGGGAAAAGCAATCGACTATCTCAAACGTGTTCTCGAGGGAATGGGGATTCCCGATGTGACAGTGAAAGAGATTTGCGAGGATGACCATTACAGGCTGGATCTGGATTGCGGCGAAAACCATGGCGCGATCATCGGCCGCCGCGGTGAAACGCTGGACGCGCTTCAATATCTGACGAGCCTCGTCGCTAACCGCGGCGCTGAGGAATATATCCGTATTTCTCTGAATGTGGGCGATTATCGGGAAAAACGGGATGAAACGCTGCGCGGCCTGGCGAGAAAAAACGCGAGTCAGGTTTTGAAATATGGGCGGAATGTCACGCTGGAACCGATGAATCCCTATGAACGCCGTGTGATCCACACGACGATTCAGGAAATGGAAGGCGTCCAGTCGCATTCCGTCGGATCTGACAGCGACCGTAGGGTAGTGATCTCCTTGGAGGAAGGCGTCAAGCCGACGCATGGCGGCGGATATCATAAGGGCCGCGGTGGCCGTGGCCGCTCTGGTGGGCGTGATTCCAGGGGGCCGAGAAGAGATGCCTCCAGCGCTTCTAGGGAGAAAAATCCGCAAGAGCCTTCCCGCACGCCGCATCGTGATGCAGGGGGTGCACCTCTTTATGGAAAAATTGAAACGAAAAGTGAATAATTGAAGTTTCGCAATTCATTTAATTATGATACAAAAAGAACCTGGTGTTTTTCATACACACCAGGTTCTTTTTGTACCAGAGGAATCATAACACTGGATTTTAAGAGAGAAAAATGAAAAATAGAAATGAACCAAGGGAGGGGGATCCCCTTTCCTAGATACAGTAAAATGGAAATATGATATGACAGATACATAAATATGGATAGATTGTGAATCTTTTAAAAAACAAAAAATATTTTATTTCCTACCACACCATCAATGCTAGAATAAAATTCGCTTTATCCGGATCATGTTGTGAACGTTTCCTGACGAATGCAATAAGGATTCATTCGGCTTTTTGATGCATTCTCTCTATTTTTATTTGTTAAAATGTTGGACAAGTAGATTGAAATTTAAAATTATTTTGAAAAATAGATGTTAAATTATTAACAATCTATTGACTTTTAGAGAACCGAATCTATATAATAGAAGATAAGCACGCATATAAATCAGTGGAGGTAATGAAAGAATGTCCAGAGTTTATAATTTTTCTGCCGGCCCGTCCATGCTTCCAGAAGAAGTACTGCGCAAAGCAGCTGCCGAAATGCTCGATTATGAGGGTTGCGGACAGTCTGTCATGGAGATGTCCCACCGTTCAAAGGAATATGAAGGAATCATCCGCAGCGCTGAAAGCCTGCTGCGCGAGCTGATGAAGATTCCAGACAATTATAAAGTGCTCTTTTTGCAGGGCGGTGCGTCCACACAGTTTGCCGCTATTCCGCTCAATCTGATGAATGGCAGCGGCAAAGCGGATTATGTTATCACCGGCCAATGGGCAAATAAAGCATATCAGGAAGCCTGTAAATATGGCGATGTACATATCGTAGCTTCCTCGAAGGATAAAACCTTTTCTTACATCCCGAAACTCAACAAGGCAGACTTTACGCCCGACGCGGATTATTTTTATATCTGCATGAACAATACGATTTATGGAACGGTTTATCATGAGCCGCCGGATACTGGCGATGTGCCGCTGGTCGCAGATATCTCGTCCTGCTTCCTTTCTGAACCGCTGGACGTCACAAAATTTGGCATGGTCTATGGTGGCGCGCAGAAGAATGTGGCTCCGGCCGGCCTGACCATTGTGATCGTTCGCGAGGATTTAATCGGCAAAGCGCGCGAAATCACGCCGACAATGCTGGACTATAAGGTTCATGCGGATCATGGCTCCATGTACAACACGCCCCCCTGCTATACGATTTATATCTGCAAGCTGGTGCTTGAATGGATTAAGTCCATCGGCGGCTTGGAGGTCATGAAGGAGCGTAACATTAAGAAGGCGAAAATTCTCTACGATTTTCTGGATGAGAGTAAGATGTTCCGCGGTACCGTCGTCAAAGAGGACCGCTCCCTGATGAACGTTCCGTTTGTGACGGAGAGCGACGAGCTCAATGCGAAATTCATCAAGGAAGCGACGGCTGCTGGTTTTGTCAATCTAAAAGGCCACCGTACGGTCGGCGGTATGCGCGCGTCGATTTACAATGCGATGCCGATTGAGGGCGTTGAAAAGTTGGTCGCCTTCATGAAGAAATTTGAGGCGGAAAACGCATAAATCCTGAACATCATGAGAAAGTGAGATAAAGAAATGTATCAGATTCTAACCTTAAATAAAATTTCAGCAACTGGCCTTAACCGTCTGCCTGCAGACAAATATATCCATGGAAATGAAATCGCACAGCCGGATGCCATCATGGTGCGTTCTGCGTCTATGCACGATATGAAGCTAGATGAAAAGACAGTGGCAATTGCGCGGGCCGGCGCTGGTGTCAATAATATCCCTGTGGACGCTTGCAGCGAGCAGGGCATCGTGGTATTCAATACACCGGGTGCTAATGCAAACGCCGTCAAGGAGCTTGTGCTTTGTGCACTGCTGCTCACTTCCCGTAAAATCGTCCCCGCCATCGACTGGTGTAAAACACTCAAGGGCGAGGGAGATGCGGTTGGAAAGCTCGTAGAAAAAGGAAAATCTGCATTTACCGGACCGGAGATCAAGGGAAAAACTCTGGGCGTTATCGGCCTTGGCGCCATCGGTATTCTTGTCGCCAATGCGGCAAAAAGCCTGGGTATGCGGGTATATGGATACGATCCGTATCTTTCTGTCGACGCGGCATGGAGCCTTTCCCGCGATATCAATCATGCAACGAGCCTAGACGATATTTTTGTGAAGAGCGATTATATCACCGTTCACGTTCCGCTGACGGATGAGACCCGCGGCCTTGTCAATCAAGCGTCTATTGCAAAAATGAAGGACGGTGTGCGTATCGTCAATTTTGCGCGCGGTGATCTGGTGGATTCTAAGGATATCCTAGAGGCGCTTCAGAATGGGAAGGTTGCCGCCTATGCGACAGACTTCCCAACAGATGAGTTGATTGGAGAAAGCGGTGTGATTGCAATCCCCCATCTTGGCGCATCCACACCGGAATCCGAAGATAACTGCGCGGCAATGGCAGCGGATGAACTCAAAGATTATCTGGAAGAGGGTATTATCCGCAATTCCGTCAATCTGCCGAATGTGATCCTGCCCCGCAGCGCAAGCACGCGCATCTGCCTGATCCATCAAAATGTGCCGAGCATGCTCAATCAGATCACAGCGACACTCACGGAAAAGAATGTGAATATCGACAATATGATCAATAAATCGAAAAAAGCATTTGCCTATACCGTGATCGATACGGACGCTTCGATTGAAGACGCTACGCTCGAATCCCTCAGCGCAATTGAGGGGATCGTCCGCGTTCGCGTCATTCGCTAAAGTATATTTTTGCGATCGTGCCGGTTGCCGTAAGAAAACGGTGACCGGCTTTTTTATAAAAGAATCATCTGTTAAACGTATCATTTGCAGAAATAGATTGTTTCGCGGAAATCCCGCCAGAGTTTATTTGCTAGATCACGCGGTCTCAGATGAACTGATGCAGAAGAGCGCTTTTGAAAATAATCTTGCGGAAACGGCTTTTTTGGTCGAAAAAGACGATACAATTGTAGTGCTGCGGCATTTTAAACATCTTTTTACAGCATGTTTCTTGACTTCTCCTGCCCTTACTGATATAATCATAAATTGCCGTTATATGATAAAACGGTGATTTATCCTTGCTCCGCATAGAATGCGGGGCCAAAGACCAAAAGGAGGTGCAAAAGAATGTCAGCACAGAACAGCTATGAAACCATGCTTATCTTCTCTCTGACGAAGGGTGACGAGGGCATCGCGGAACTGGTGGAAAAGTTCAAGGCGCTTATTGAAGCGAATGGCACTCTTGACAGCGTCGAGGAGTGGGGCAAACGCAGGCTTGCGTATCCCATCAACGATGAGGCCGAAGGTTACTACCTGCTGCTCAATTACACCTGTGCGCCTGAGTTCCCGGCAGAATTTGACCGAATTCTGAAGATTACCGACGGCGTTATCCGCTCCCTGATCATCAAAAAGTAAGGAGGATGTAAACGAATGCTCAATTGTGCAGTCATTATGGGCAGGCTCGTGGCAGATCCGGAGCTGCGTACTACAGGGTCCGGCATTTCTGTTACATCCTTTACGGTGGCTGTTGACCGCTCTTACCAAAAGGCGGGCACAGAACGCCAAACGGATTTTCTCGATGTGGTTGCCTGGAGGCAGACGGCTGAATTTGTGTCCCGCTATTTTCATAAGGGTTCAATGATTGCCGTGCAGGGTTCCATTCAAGCGCGTTCGTATGAGGACAAGCAGGGAATCAAGCGCAAGGCAGTTGAGATTGTTGCCGACAATGTCAGCTTCTGCGGCTCCAAGAGCGAAACAGGCACCGGTGTGCGCAACGATTATGCAGCGCCGGCAGCAGCGCCCGCTCCGTCCTATGCAACAGGTAATATGGGTGATTTTGAGGAAATCCAAGACGATGATGATCTTCCCTTCTGAGTTCTTCTGAAGGATTCAGAACACCTGAGAGTTTTGAAAAGGAGGTTATTTTCATGGCATATGACCGCAATGATAGAAGAGGCGGCCGCAAGGGCCGGAGGAAGGTTTGCTCCTTCTGTGTCGATAAGATCGAGACGATTGATTATAAAGATGTGCCCCGGCTGCGCAAATTTATTTCTGACCGTTCCAAGATCCTTCCGCGCCGTGTGACCGGCACCTGCGCCGCTCATCAGCGTGAGCTGACGACTGCTATCAAGCGCGCCCGTCACGTAGCTCTGCTTCCGTATACGAGTGACTAATCCGGCATAGTATGAAAATGCACATGAGGGGATGCCTGCGCTGGACGCGGTGCATCCCTTTTTTCTGTGAGAAACATAGGCAACGGCTTGTTTTTTCTTGTGCAAGTGGGTTATAATGAAAAAGATTATAAGAAGGATTCAGACGGGAGGCGTGCGTATGGGCCGTTTTCGCCGTGAAAAAAAGAAATCATTAAAATTTACAACGGAAGAATATCAGAAAAAGAAGAGAGTGAGGCTTTTTCTGCTCGCTTTTTTTTCGTTTGTGGTCGTGTTCGGCGGGCTCTCTCTCTTCATTTTGGGATATACCTCCGGGTTTGACCTGAATAAAATGATTGGAAAGCCGGATGATCCGGAGCAGACGGGAACCTCCGATCTGGTCGAATCTGTCTTGCCGGAGATGAGCGGCCGGGCGACCTTTTTGCTCGCCTGCGGCTCGGATGACGGCAAAACGCTGTATCTGACAGCTCTGGTCGGCGCGGATATGGATCAGCAGCTTTTTTCCGTTTATATGCTGGATCCGAATGCACAGGCGAAGGAGGGCTCCCGCAGCGTATCCTTACAGGAGCACTACCAAATGGGCGGTATTGGAGTATTGAAGCTGGCGGTGGCGGATCTCACCGGTATCAAAGCGGACCGCTCTGTTTATGCGGCAGAGAAGGGCTTTAAGGTGGTGCTTCGAGCCCTTGGGAACGGCGTTGTCCTGAACGTAGCCTCTAGAATCGATTATCGTGGAGACGATTTTACGCTGCGTCTCCAGCCAGGAGAGCAAACGCTCAATGCAGACACTCTGCTCAAATGGATCAAATATGACGGCGGCGGACGCGAGGCGCAGCTGGAGCGGCAGGCGCAGATGCTCTGCGCCGCATTTGATCAGCTGATCAACATTGAAAATATGCGGGATGCGGATAAGCTCTTTAAAAACATTATCAATGAGGTTGACAGTGATATCTCTATGCTAGACTATACGAATCACCGGGTCTATCTGGAGAGTTTAGCGCGTTCAGGGCAGCGAAAACCGTCGGTTCGGGTATCCTCTGTATCGTCGCTTTCCGGAGAGGGGGCGTGAAAAACAGCGAATGAATAAGTCAAGAATTTTGAAAAATCGTCTTCTCCCCTTTTTGATTTGCCTGCTGATTGTTTTTTTTTCCGGATGCAGCCCACATACCGAACCTACTGTTGAAACAACAGATATGCGCCTTTCCACCACGGAGATAAGAGGACGGACATATTATTATTACGGCCGGCTTTCGGAGATGGAGCAGGACGCTTACAGCAGAATTTTTCGCCAGGTCAGAAGCCATCCGGAGAAAATTGAAATCCCGCCTTTGGAAAAAGAAGCACTGCTCAAGGTGTTTCAGGCGGTTTCCTATGACAATCCGGAGCTTCTCTGTATGGGCGGTTCCTGCCAGCTGGTGACACAGGCGGGAAAGAGTTATTTCGTCCCATCTTATCATTGCGGTGTAGCAGAATGTGCCGCGATGACAGAAGAGCTCCTGGAGAAGGCTGGGCAGATACAGGAGAGCGTACAGGGAAAAACATCATATGAAAAAGAACTGTTTTTTCATGATTATCTTGTGGAGCACTGCGTTTACCATGGGGATACGGGCAACTGGAGATCCTATACGGCGGCTGGCGCGCTACTGGATGGAAAAGCGGTATGCGAGGGATATTCCCGCGCATTCCAGCTGCTTTTGGATCTGGCGGGAATTGAAAATTATCTGATCACCGGCTCCGCACGGGATCAGGACGGGCGTGTGGACGGTCATATGTGGAATCTTGTGACCATTGATGGCGAGAAATATCATGTGGACGTTACCTGGGATGATCCGGTTGGCAGCGAGCAGCTGGCGCCCAGCCATATTTATTTCAATCTCACGGATCAGGCGATTGCTGTGAATCATTTGACGTTTGATCCGGAACCGCCGGGGTGCAGTGCGATAAAGGCCAATTATTTTGTAAAAAATGGTCTTTTTTTTCCTCAATATCAGGAGGATACACGTACTAAAATCGTGGAGGCAATTGAGCAGAGGGTTGTACGGGATGTCTGGAATTTGGAATTCTGTTTTGCCTCTCAGGAGGAATATGAAAAAGCGGTCACGGATTTGTTCTCCGGGGAACGGATTTACCGTTTGCTGGAACGTGCGAATCTGTCTGGACAGCGGCAGATACAAACCAACAAGGTGCAATATCATTGCAACGATGAGATGCTAATATTGAATTTGACCCTTGAAAAAAAGGGCGGATAAGCTAAAAAAGGATGATCAGAATGGATCAGAAAATGATAGAGGCAGCTGTGCGCGAATTGCTTCTGGCAATCGGAGAGAATCCGGACCGGGAAGGTCTTTTGGAAACGCCGCGTCGGGTCGCCTCTATGTATGAGGAGGTCTTTTCCGGATTGCAGGACGATCCGAAAAGACATTTGAAAATGTTTCAGGAAGGGCACAACGATGAAATGGTCATCGTGCGGGATATTCCGATGTATTCGATGTGCGAGCATCACCTGCTCCCTTTTATCGGGCGTGCCCACATTGCATATATCCCCAGCGACGGCCGTGTGATTGGGCTTTCGAAGCTCGCACGGATCGTGGATTGCTTTGCAAAGAGGCCGCAGCTGCAGGAGCGGCTTACTTCCCAGGTGGCGGATTTTCTGTTTGAGGAGCTTGCACCGCAGGGTGTGGCGGTGATTATGGAAGCCGAGCATTTGTGTATGACGATGCGGGGTGCAAGGGCGGCGGGCGCTTTAACGCAGACCTCTGCCCTACGCGGCCGGATGCGCAGTGATGCCAAAACGCGCGCGGAGGTCCTCTCCCTTTTGCGGGATGGGCGTTCATTTTAAATAAAATCAGCGAGGAGTTTTCAGATTGAATATTTTTTGTGGAAAAGGGTTTTGCCTTCCATTGGGCAAGCGCACCTATACGATGGGAATTCTCAATGTGACGCCGGATTCCTTTTCAGACGGCGGCAAGTGGATCGACCCGGATACCGCGGCCTCCCATGCGCTTGAAATGCAGGCGCAGGGAGCGGATTTTCTGGATATCGGCGCGCAGTCCACGCGGCCGGGACATATCGAAATCTCGCCGGAAGAAGAGCTTGCCCGATTG
>DAWDUP010000001.1:52809-55257 GCA_052346825.1 Candidatus Fimivicinus sp.
TGGAAAGGCTGAGAGGAAAGCTGCACATTCCGGTTTCCGTTGATACTTATTTTCCGCAGGTAGCGCACAAAACACTTGCTTTGGGCGCACAGATCATCAATGACGTCAGCGGGATCTTCAACGAGGAGATGGCGCAGGTGATTCGGGACAGCGGCGCGGGTTGGATTTTGATGCATACAGGCGGCGGGACGGCCGACACGCAGGAGGCCTATCCAGAGGGCGTTGTCTCTCATGTTCGATCTTTTTTTGAAACGATGGTGCAGAAAGCGGTACACTTTGGTATTTCAGAGCACGCGCTCTGCCTCGATCCCGGAATCGGCTTTGGAAAATCCTACGAGGAAAATCTGACGCTGATTCGTGAGACAGGCAGTCTGAGTTTACCGGGATATGCTCTGTTGGTGGGTGTGTCGCGCAAGCGTGTCGTTGGGCAGGCGACAGGTGTGGAGAAAGCGGAAAACCGTGTGATCGGGACGGTTGCCGCAAATGTGGCGGCAATCGCGGGTAGATGCGACATTCTTCGCGTGCATGATGTATTAGAATGCGTCGAGAGTGCAAAAATGGCAGATGCCATTTTTCGTCAGCCCACAGAGGGAGACACTGAAGCGAATGGATAAAATTTTGATTCGCGGACTGCGTATTTTTGCCTTTCATGGTGTAAATCCGGAGGAAAAAGAGGATGGGCAGCTTTTTATCATTGACCTGGCGGCATATCTGGATTTGCAACAGGCTTGTGAAGCCGACAACTTGGAAAATACAGTCAGTTATGCTAAAATAATAAAAACTGTGCGCCGTGTCATGCAATCAAAAAAAAATGATTTGCTGGAATTTACAGCGCAACAGGTCATAGACGCTGTTTTTGCAGAATATCCGCCGATTCAGCGCATCGAAATCGTATTGAAAAAGCCCGACGCACCGATTCGAGCGGACTTTGATTATGTTGCAGTCGAACTGACCAGGGGGAGGAAACACGATTGAATACGGCAGTTATTGGAATGGGCTCTAATGTAGGCGACCGTCTGGACAACCTGAACCGTGCGGTAAAGGCGCTTGGGCTTTTGCCCCGTACAAAGGTCACTCAGGCCTCATGTTTATATGAAACGCAGCCGGTGGGGTATCTGGAGCAGGGGCCGTTTTTGAATGCAAATCTGATGGTGGAAACGGATTTGTCCCCAATGGCTTTACTGGGTGGTTGCCTTGGGATTGAAGCCGCGTTTGGGCGGGAGCGCACCGTCAAAAACGGGCCGCGCATTCTGGATCTGGATCTTCTGCTTTACGAGGGAATGCGGTCGGATTCCTTTGAGCTGACGCTCCCCCATCCGCGGATTTTGGAACGAGCGTTTGTCATGGTGCCGATGATGGATCTATATCCCTCTGGTCGTGCGCCGGGGCTTTATTTTGCGCCGCATCTCAGAGAGATCGGGACGGCTGGCGTAGAGCGATTTGATGCAGAACTGACGCTGTAACAGGCAATCATATCATTCTACATAAAGCGGAAGCCGTCGCAGGGCAGAGGGCTTCCGCTTTTGATGCATCAGGAATGTGTATATAGGGTGGTTTCCGGGATAAAAAATAAGCGTGTAGCTTACCGGCTGATTTTACGCTGATAAGCTACACACTGTAGATAATATAAAACTTTAAATAAATGGTTAATATTAATAAAAATACTGCCACTATATATCGGACAATATGTATAAAATTTATTTTTATAAAAAATGGATCTTACATTTTTTATAAAAATATGCTATTATAAATATAAATCAACGTGTAGTTTGCTGAGCGAAACGTAAGTCCAGTTGAAGCAAACTATACGTTTTTCTTTTTATCCCATTCAAAATGAGCAAAAGCTGGTGAAAAAATGTTTCTTAAAAATGATATAGTACGGTATGGCGCGCACGGCGTGTGTAAAATTACCGATATCGCAGAGAAAGATTTTAACGGCGTCCCGGTCGAATATTACGTGCTGAAACCGATTTATAACGATACTAGCACGATCTATGTCCCCGTGCATAATCAATCACTAACCGATAAAATGCACAAGGTCTTGTCTGCAGAGGAGATCAGAGCGCTGATTCAGGCGATGCCGTATGAAGAATCCATATGGATCGACGATGAGGAGGAACGCAAGAGGCGGTATCAGGAAATCCTCGTGGACGGAGATCGGGTTGAACTGATCCGGATGATCAAGGCGCTGTATCTCCGCCAGCGGAAGCAGAAGGCCAAGGGGCGAAAGCTGCATATGGCGGACGACCGGTTTTTCAAGGAGGCGGAAAGAATGCTCTATGAGGAATTCGCACTTGTACTGCAAATGAAAAAAGAAGAGGTGCTGCCATTTATTCTGGAGCAGCTTCAGGAAGGGAAGCAAAAAAACTGTGGATAACTAGCTTTCCTTCTCATAATAAGTCGAAGCTCAAAACGGCCGATTGCATGGACCGTTTTGAGCATCGGAAC
>DAWDUP010000002.1:0-12158 GCA_052346825.1 Candidatus Fimivicinus sp.
TTGTACACGAAGCGTTTCAGCATGTCCATTCCAGACCATAACCCATAAATAAGCAAGCAAAATCGCAAATGTCCCCAAAATAATCGGTATCTTACAACAGGTCAAATCCTTCAAATACGTATCTCTAATGTAATTTATTATCTGAATAACTAAATAAGAGGCATACCGCAACTGTTATATTTTCAACAAAGAATTGACTGCCAATAGCAATTAAAAATAATACCACAGCATGATACCATTTATCATCCAATGGTTTTTCCCCATATAACGGAGCTATATTTATTTAGAAATAACACGGGGGGAACATAATTAAAATTTCTTCTGCAATTTTCTGCGGGTTGAAAAACGGTTCCGTCTCATATCCTGTCGCTTTGAGCAGCTCCTGGCCTCTGGAACAAGGTTCATGAACCGTCCCTGCGCGGACAGCGTCAGGCCGTGTGACCGCGCAAAATTTGAAACCGTCTGCTGCGCATGCGTCATCCTCCTCTCTGAGTAATATTGACCTAAAATTAATAAATAGTTGGAAACAAAATGCTTTTATGCTATACTTTTATATTATATTGGAAATCTGTAAAGATTCCAAATATGAATATTTATCAGAAAGAAGATGTTTCACCATGCTTCAGCAAATCTCAGCGGTATTGCTCACCGTAATCCAGCTTCTGCTTGCCCTGCTCGGTTTTCCGGTGAAGGATACGCCACAGCCGAAAACCGACTATCCCTGCGTTTTTGTCCATGGTCTCGGCGGCTGGGGAGCCTACGATACGGTAAACGACGTCGCTCCCTACTGGGGCATGACGACCGGCAGCGTGCTCGAATATCTGGAATCGGAAGGCTATGACTGCTATGCGGCCTCCGTCGGGCCGATCTCCAGCGCCTGGGACCGTGCCTGCGAACTCTATGCCCAGTTGACCGGCACCACCGTAGACTACGGCGAAGTGCATTCCGTTGCCCATAATCATGACCGCTATGGCAAGGCCTACGAGAAGCCTCTGTTTGCCGGCTGGGGGCCGGATAAAAAAATCCATCTCTTCGGCCACAGCTTCGGAGGGGCCACGGTGCGGCTTTTCACACAGATCGCCTGTGAGGGAGCCCAGGAGGAAATCGATGCTTCTCCGTCGGATGTCTCCCCCTTCTTCCGAGGTGGGATGAGAGACTGGATTTACAGCGTCACGACGCTGGCTGCGCCGCATAACGGCACGACCATGGACGGCACGATGAAGGAAACCGATAAAACAGGATTGAAATACATGCCGCTCACGATTCTGGCGGGCGCAATCGGCAACCTCCCCGTCATCAACGGCATCTACGATTTCCAGCTCAGTCAGTTTGGGCTTACGACGCTCCCGGGCTCCTATCAGTTTAATGTGGCCAGGCTCTCCGAAATGCTGAACTTCACCTCCAGCCGCGACCATGCGGGCTACGATCTTTCGCTACGTGGTGCATATGAGCTGAACTGCCGGATCAAAACACAGCCCGGCATCTACTATTTCTCCTACGCTGCCTGTGCGACCGAAGAGGATGGCAACGGGAACTGGATTCCGATTGACTCTATGGAAACAATGTTCAAAGCCCCGTCATTTCTGATCGGAAGGAAATGCAAGCCCTATACAACCTCCTTTGGGCTGGAGATCAATGCCGAGTGGCAGCGCAACGACGGCCTTGTCAACACCATTTCCGCCCTTCGCCCGCTGACTGAGGAGGGTGTCGACTTTGACAGCAGCAGCAATATTCAGCCCGGCATCTGGAACGTCATGCCGGTGGTCGAGGGCAGAGATCATATGGCCTTCATGGGCGGCCTGCTCAGCGGCGACGGCGAATGGCTGCATAGCTTTTACCTTTCCCATATGAAGCTGCTCGATTCCATTGCGACCTGATCCCTGCAAAAAAGGCGCACTGCAAAACCGTGATTGGGGTGCAGTGCGTCTTTTTCTATCATTTACTGCATCATCGATCGGAGGCGTGAATCGTCCGCTCCTGCCGGTTGAGCAGCGTCCCATCCAAATCGGATCCATAAAGCACCGTCATCCCTGTTTCTCCTTCTCCAACAAACCGATTACCTCATCCAGCCGCCCGCATTTCGCATACAATAGCGCCTGTATTTCCTCATCTGGCTGCCATTGGTCAGGGATCATCACGGCCTTCAGCCCCGCACGGCTGGCGGAAAGGATCCCGTTGCGCGAATCCTCCAGCGCCATGCAGCTTTCAGGCCGCTCCCCAAGCTCAGAGCAGGCCTTCCAATAGATATCCGGCGCGGGCTTCGAGGCAGGCAGCCGGTCTCCTCCGACAACCGCGTCAAAATAGGAGAGAACACCCGCTTCCGAGAGATATTTTCTTACCTCCGCCTCCTGTGTAGAAGAGGCAACCGCTATTTTATAGTGATGTTCCTTCAGATAATCAAGCAATTCATAAAGGCCGGGCTTTACCGGTACTCCTTTTTCCGCACAATAGCGGCTGAAAAATGCATGCGTGAGGCGGTCGAGCTCCTCAAAATCAAACTCTTCACCAAAGGTTTCCCGCCAGACCTTTCGCGCCATCGGCAGGGTAAGCCCCAAGGTTTTTTGGTTCATATAGCCCGCAGGGCCAATCCCCATCTGCCGGCCCGCCTCATCCCAGGCCAGCGCGCAAAGCCGCTCCGTATCGAACATCAGCCCGTCCATATCAAATACAACCGCCCGAATCATCTTCGCACCACCTTCATCCATTTCCGCTGGAACACTTGGCCGCATCGATCGCCAGCACGATCATCAAGCACAAAAGCGTGTTCTCCGGCTTTATAATATCAATGATATAGGTGTCCGTCCACCGCAGCAGCTCCTTCTGCGCCGTCATCACCAGATTTCCGGCGGGATCGGTCACTCGGTAATCCCACTCGAGCCAGTTGCCCTCCACTTGCCAGCCGTTGCAGTTGAGTGTAAAACGGGGCTTGAAGAGGGTGAATTCCTTTTTGATCTGCCCCACGCATTCATCCCCGATATACAATGCAAACCGCGGCAAAAAGGTCAACACCTCTTCCCGCACAGTGCCGATGTGGGCCCCCGCCGCATTCATGATCTCGAGCTTGTGTCCCCAGGCCATACGCCCTTCCACGCTGAAGACCGCATCTCCCGCTTCGTCATAGATATCGAAGCTGTCAAACCAGGAGAAAAAGCGCTGTTTGAATAAGAGCCGCATGATATCGCTCCTTTTGCTCTGCATTTATTCGTCGTCTTTCATGCCGGACATCAACCTGCACAATCGTTTTCCGGATTCCGCCCGGAAGATCCTGTTTGAACACAGCGATTAGCTTTGCACCATCATAAAATGCTGGATACGTTTGGGATCACCCATATCGTAGGCGATCATCCCGTCGCAGAGAAGTTCGAGCGGGCCCATAATCGCCATCTCCTCTTTCTGTGGTTTTTCTTATCCAATCCCCTTGTATATAAAGCCTAAAATTAAGATCAAAACGGTCAACGGCACATAGACAAATTTTGCAACCCATCCAAATGCAGCCGAGAGTGGCCGTTTCCGCCCGATCTGCAATTCTTGCCGAATTTTATCCCATCCTAACACATAATAAATCGAAACTGCTCCCAGCACCGCACCGATGGGAACAATCACGATCGTGATAAAATCCAGCCAGCCGCCCACCTTCGGCTCCGCCTCCAGAAAAATCCCGGCCGCCAGCGTAATGCCCGAGCAGATCAGCACCGCCGGCTTGCGTCCAAGGCCGAAATGGCTCTGCCAGCTCTCCGTGACAGCCTCGAACATATTGATAAGCGACGTAATCCCCGCAAAGGCCACAGAAAGGAAGAAAAAGATGGCAAACGCCTGGCCGAAGGGCATTTTCTGAAACACCGTCGGCAGTGCGATAAACATCAGGGAGGGGCCGCGTGTAACATCCACACCGAAGGCAAATACGGCGGGCATGATCGCAAGGCCTGAAAGCAGCGCCGCGAGCGTATCAAACAGCGCCGTACGCAGGGAGGCCTTTGGGATATCGGCGCTTTTCTCCAGATAGGCGCCGTAGACGATCATCCCGGAGCCGGTGATCGACAGGGAGAAAAATGCCTGCCCCATCGCCATCACCCAGGTATCCACCCGCAAAAGTGCTTTCCACTCTGGGAGCAAGAGAAACTTGTAGCCCTCCGATGCGCCGGGCAGAAACGCCACCCATACTGCCAAAATGAAAAACAGGAGAAAAAACAGGGGCATTATCACCCGGCTTACCTTTTCAATTCCCTTTGTCACGCCGAACATCAACACCAAGCAGACCAGCACCACGATGATCACATGCCAGGAAATGCTCCCGAAATTACCGGAGGCCTGATGAAAATAAACTTCTGCGTCCGTCGTGAGCAACGCTCCTGTTACAGAGCCCGCCAGGCTGCGCAGCACCCAGCCAAGGATGACCGCATAGCCGATCGCGATGCCGAGGGAGCCCAGCAAAGGGATCCAGCTCAGCACAGTTCCAATTTTTTTCTTCCCCCTGCTTGCAAAGCAGTATTCATAAGAACCGATTGTCCCTGTGCGGGCAAGGCGCCCGATGCTGAATTCGCCTGAGAGCCCCACCCAGCCGAATAAAAAAGTAAACAGCAGATAGGGAATCAAAAACGCCGCGCCTCCGTACTGCCCAACCCGATAGGGAAACATCCAGATATTTCCGAGCCCTACGGCAGAGCCGACGCAGGCGATGACAAAGCCCAGCGAGGAGCTGAATTTTCCATTGCGGTGGCTGCTGTCTGCGATATTGTCATTCATCCAAAAAACCTCACTTGCCGGCTTCCCGCCGGAACGATATTTTTTCTTCCCACTTCCTAACTGCGCAGGACCTGCAGGACGGTCAGCACGCTTTCCCGCACGCAAAATTTTACTTCAAGGCCCGCGAAATTCATCCCATAGATCCGCTGTGGGTCCTTATGGTAAGAAGGGCGTGGATCCTGTGCCAACACACCGATAAGCGCCCGCCTGTGCCTCTCCGGAACCTGATCCAACAGGGCAGCGGGAAAGTCCACCTGTAATTGTACATCCCGCTTTTGCTCGGCAAAGCCTCCGCTTGCCAATGGATGGCTATCTACAAAGGGAAGATAGGGCTTGATATCCAAAATCGGCGTACCGTCCATCAGGTCCGCTCCAGACACCAGCAGCACAGGCCCCAGCTTTTCGTCCTGCCGGACACCATCCAACCGGACGGCGGAAAGGCCGATCGGATTCGGGCGAAATGGAGAGCGTGTCGCAAACACGCCCATGCGCGCATTCCCGCCTAGGCGTGGCGGCCGCACAGTGGGCGACCAGCGCTCCCGTACCGCTTCGGAAAACAGCCAGATGAGCCAGATATGTGAAAAGCCCTCCAGCCCCCGCAGCGATTCCGGATTTATATATTCCGGTTCAAACACAATCGCAGCCTTCAACTCCTCCACCAGCCCGCTCTGGCGTGGGATGCCGAATTTTGCAGGAAAGTCGCTACGGATATGGGCGATGGTTTTCATCGCGGGGATGGAGTCCATTTTACGCACCTCATTGATTGAATGTGTTATTGTTGCGTTGTTTTCAGTACAGTAATTTTTATCTGCCAAAAAAATCCCTGTCTAAGCACGCTGCTCTAGCAGTGCAACCGTCTCCACATGGCCCGTCCTCGCAAACAAATCCACCGGCGCCGCTTCCCTTGTTTCATATCCTTTTTCCTCAAACCGCTTCAAATCCCGCGCGAGCGTCGCCGGGTCACAGGAAACATAGACCACCCGCTCCGGCGCCATTTGTATGATCGTCTCAATCAGCTGCGTCTCGCAGCCCCTGCGCGGTGGGTCGATCACGATCACATCCGGCTGTACGCCCTCTTCGGCAAGCTGATGCGCCGCCAGCGCCGCATCGCCGCAGAAAAACCGCGCATTCGTTATCCCGTTGAGCGCAGCATTGCGCTTCGCATCCTCCACAGCCTGAGGCACGACCTCCACGCCGATGACCTGCTTGGCTTGTCCTGCCATCGTCAGGCCAATCGTCCCTGCACCGCAGTAGAGGTCGAGCAGCGTTTCCCTCCCCGTCAGCGCGGCGTATTCCGCTGCCTTTTGGTAGAGCCGCTCCGCCTGGGAGCGGTTGACCTGATAAAAGGATAAGGGAGAAATAAAAAAGCGCAGGCCGCACAATTTGTCCACGATCCCGCCTTCGCCCCAGAGCGTCTTGCACCTGGGGCCTAAAACGACATTGGTCCGCGCCCAATTCATATTAAGAATCAGGCTCTTGAGCGCGGGGACCTCACGCAGCAGTTCCCCAACGAGCTGTTCCGGCGCCGGGATTTCATTGCCGTTGACCACCGCACAGGCCATCACCTCACCCGTCGCCTGCGCCTGGCGCAGATAGATATGCCGCAAAAGGCCCTCTCCCGTTTCCTCTCTGTAAATCGACACCTCATTTTCCGCAATCCAGCGGGCAAAGGCCCGCAGTGCGCCTTCAAACTCCGGCGGCTGGAGCCGGCATGCGCGGCAATCCACAATCCGGTGGCTGCGCGGCGCAAAAAAGCCGATTTTCAGCTCCTGCGCCGACCCGCCAACGGGAAACTGTGCCTTATTGCGGTATCCATCCGTCTTATCGGCTGCAAGAATCGGCTGCGGTGTGATATTGAGATGCCCGATCCGGGAGAGCGCATCCGCCACCTGCTGCTCCTTAAGGCGGCATTCGGCTTCATATGTGATATGCCGCCAAGCGCATCCACCGCACTGCTGAAAAACGGGGCAGTCCGGCTTGACCCGGTCAGGGGAAGGCGTTACGATCTGATGAATCCGCGCCACAGCATAATTCTTCTTCACCTTGATGATATGCGCTGTAATTTGATCGCCCTGCGCTGCATTGGCAACGAATACGGCCAAGCCTTTATCGTGCCCGACGCCGCTCCCCTCCGCCGTCACGCCAGTGATCTCCAGGGGAATCCGATCGTTCTTCTTCAACTGCTTCGGCATGGAAACGCCCTCCATCCATCGGTCTGACCCTTTATACGTTCCGCGAACCGGAATATGCTTTAGTATACCACAGGCAGGCCTCCTCCCGCAACGCAAAAACTGCCCATTAGATGCTTCTTTCTGCATTGACATTTCCTTGAAAGCTGTGTATAATAATCGACGCATCCCAAAGAATGAATCTGCTTCGAGGCGTAGCTCAGTTTGGTAGAGTGCTTGGTTTGGGACCAAGATGCCGCAGGTTCAAGTCCTGTCGCCTCGACCATCAAAGCGCGCCGGTCTCATTTTGAATGGGGTCGGCGCGTTTTTTTGAAAAGACATCCTTATATCTGGTCTATTTATTTTGAGAAAGAATGGTTTCCTATGAAATTTTGCATTGATACCGCTCCGTGCAAGGTCTGATTCGGGCGAATTTGCACGGAGCAAAATAAACTTTAACTGCCTCCACCCGCCCGCCGGGCCTTGCACTTTTATTTGACAACAAATAAAAGGGAGCAAGGTCAATATGAAAACAATTCAAACAACACTCAAAGAACTTCACACATTTCTCATCCTATGGATGACACAATCCTTTTCCGCGTTGGGCAGCTCGATGACGAGCTTCGCGCTGGTCGTCTGGTCCTACCAGCAGCAGGGATCAGCGCTGACAACATCGCTGCTCTCCATCTGCTCATATGCGCCGTATGTTTTGCTGAGCGTCTTCGCGGGCGCTTTGAGCGATCGGTGGGACAAAAAGGCCACGATGCTGGTAAGCGACACCTTTGCCGCTCTGTGCGCCCTAACGGTGCTCATTCTGCTGCAGACAGGCCGCCTTGAAATCTGGTTTCTTTATATCATCAATGCATTGAATGGCCTGATGAATACCGTTCAGCAGCCGGCCTCGGATGTGGCGGTCAGCCTGTTAACGCCGCAGAAGCACTATCAGAAGGTCAGCGGCCTGCGATCTTTTTCCAATTCGCTGATTACGATCCTCACGCCGGTGTTTGCAACCGCGCTGCTCGCCTATACCAGCATTCAGGGCGTTATTCTTTTTGATTTAGGCACTTTTACTGTTGCGTTTGTCACGCTTTTCTTTTTCATTCAGATTCCGCAGCCCGCCAGGGAAGATGCCCACAAAGAAGCTCCGCTGCGCGCCGCGCTGGAAGGGCTCCGATATTTGAAGGCAAACCGGGGGATTCTGCACCTGATCCTATTTCTCGCCGTTATCAATTTTACCGCTTCTGTATTCAATGCCGCTTTGCCTGCCATGATGCTGTCCAGGCAAGGCGCGGGCGAATCCGCGCTTGCCCTGGTCAACACCTTTTCAGGCCTTGCGACATTGGTCGGAAGCGTCCTCGTCTCTGTCATGCCGCCACCCAAAAGCCGGGTGCGCGTCATCTGCAATGCTCTGCTTCTGGCCATGAGCACGGAGAATTTTTTCCTCGCCTTCGGGCGCAGCACGCCCGTCTGGTGTTTCGGCGCGATCCTCGGGTGGATCTGCATTCCATTCATGAACGCCAATATGGATGTCCTCTTCCGCACCAAAATTCCCATTGAGATGCAGGGGCGTGTCTATTCCGCGCGGAATACGCTCCAGTTTTTCACCATCCCGGTGGGGTACTTCTGCGGCGGGATTCTGGTGGACCGGGTCTTCGAGCCCTTCATGGCTGCTCAGCCGCCCGGTGGCCTCTGGGCAATGCTGCTCGGATCGGGCAAAGGGTCCGGCGCCGCTCTGCTGTTTCTGGTGCTCGGGGTCATTGGGACCTTATCCTGCCTCCCCTTTCGATGGGACCGGCAGATTTGGGCGCTGGAGTCATAGCAATCAGTCACCCGCTATCTTGAATCGGGAGAGGAGGATTTCCTGTGCCGCCTGTCAACGTACTGGTCAAGCCAGCCTCATCCGCCTGCAATATGGACTGCAGCTACTGCTTTTATCGAGACGTCGCCGCAAACCGGGAGCGCGGCTTCGAGGGCATGATGTCCGCAGAAACTGCCGAACACCTGGTTGCCGCCGCAATGGAATATGCGGAAGGGGGCTGCACCTTCACCTTTCAGGGCGGGGAGCCAACCCTCGCGGGCCTGGACTTTTACCGCAATTTCCTCCGGCTTGAAAAGAAGTATGAAAAACCTGGCGTAACCGTCCAAAACAGTATTCAGACCAATGGCTATTTGATCAACGATGAATGGGCCGCCTTCCTGCGCGATAACCGCTTCCTGACGGGGCTTTCCCTGGACGGGCCTGCACAGATCCATGATTTCAACCGAACCGACCGTATGGGAAAGGGCACCTTCAACCGCACGATGCAGGCCGCCCGCCTGCTGGAAAAGCACGGCGTGCCCTATAACATTCTCTGCGTCATCACCGGGCGGAACGCACGCTCCATTGAAAAGATTTACCGCTTCTTTGTCAGGCAAGGCTTTCGCTACCTACAATTTATTCCCTGCCTCGATCCGTTGGGCGAAGAGCGCGGCCAAGCGGGCTGCCATCTCTCCTGTAAGGAATATGAAGCGTTTCTTCTGCGCATCTTCGACCTCTGGCTGTCAGATTTAAGGGCCGGGCGCTATATCAGCATCCGGCACATTGACAATTGGCTCTCTGTTCTCATGGGGCGTCCGCCGGAATCCTGCAATATGAACGGCCACTGCTCCATCCAGTTCGTCGTGGAGGGGGATGGTGGGGTGTATCCCTGTGATTTCTATGTGCTCGACGAATGGAGGTTGGGTACCGTCGGCAAGGATCGCTTTGTCGGCATGCTGAATAGTACCAAGGCGCAGGAATTCATCCGAGCCTCTCTGAGCGTGCCACAGGAATGCAAAGGATGCCCTTATCACTTCATCTGCCGCAACGGCTGCCGGCGTGACCGGACAGACGCTCCGGACGGCACAATTGGACTGAATTATTACTGCGAAGCATATAAAAACTTTTTTGACAAACGCGCCAGCCAGCTCAACGAGGCGATTCTTCTGCTCCGGCGGGGCCGGCCACACAGATAAATTGCTGCAACAAATAACCCGGCCCTCAGATTTGGCAACCGCCAGACCTGCGGGCCGGGTTGTTTCAAGAGTTTGCAATCATACCGGGGGGAGGGGCGCAACAGCGCGATCCAGCCGGAAGCGGCCTGGTATAATCCGTTCCTTTTCTCTGAAATGAAGAAACGCCCGGCAAAAGCGCCGAGCGCTCCTTTTAATTTTGCCCCTGGGATTCCTGAAACAATGAAAACACCGCTTCGATTGTCTCTAAATCTTCCACCGCTTCGTAGAATTCTTCTCCGTTTTCTTCTATCACGCGCAGAATCACGACCTCATCTGCCAGCTCCTCCTGCGTCGGCAGAAGCAGCACGTAGCTGTCGCCCTCATAGTCCAGCAGGTCGAGGAAGGTAAACGAGATTTCATTTCCCTCTTCGTCCGCCATAACAATTGTCCCGTCAAAATCGTCTCCCTCGCTGATCAGATCTTTATAATCATCTGCCATTTGATAAACCCCCTGTTTTCTATGGTTTTGCCGTTATCATACCCCACTTGTGCCCAAAAAGCAACCGAAAAAGATCAGTTGAAAAAAACAGGGCAACCCGTTATAATAGAGTTTAACTGATTTATTTTGCAGAGGATGACGAAATCAAATGAAGCTTGGTATCGTGGGTCTGCCGAATGTCGGCAAAAGCACCCTGTTTAATGCCATCACCAACGCGGGCGCGCAATCCGCAAACTATGCGTTCTGCACCATCGAGCCGAATATCGGCGTCGTGGATGTGCCGGACGAGCGGCTCGACAAGCTCACAGCGCTTTACGATCCGGTCAAAACGACGCACGCAACGATCGAATTTGTTGATATCGCGGGCTTGGTTAAGGGTGCGTCCAAGGGCGAGGGCCTCGGCAATAAATTCCTCTCCCATATTCGCGAGGTAGATGCGATCATCCATGTGGTGCGCTGCTTTGAAAACGACGATATCATCCATGTTGAGGGCAGTATCGATCCGGCGCGTGATATCGAAACGATCAACCTGGAGCTGATCTTCTCCGATCTGGAAATGATCGACCGCCGCATCGAGCGGGGCACAAAGGCGATGAAGGGCGACAAGAGCCTTGCCAAAGAAGTGAAATTTTTGAAGCGCGTCAAGGCTGCGCTGGAGGAGGGGAATCCCGCCCGCAGCATCGAATGCGATGAAGACGAGCGGGCGATCCTCAGCGAGGTGGCCCTGCTGACCACCAAGCCCGTCATCTACGCCTGCAATATGAGCGAGGAGGATTTTGCGAACGACATCGACTCCAATGAGCGCTATAAAGCCGTCTGCGCCATCGCCGCCGAAGAGGGCGCGGAGGTGCTGCCCATCTGCGCGGAGCTGGAGGCGGAGATCGCGCCGCTGTCCAAGGAGGAAAAGGAGCTGTTTCTCTCTGACCTGGGCCTGGAAAAAAGCGGCCTCGACCGGCTCATTCAGCGCTCCTACCACCTGCTCGGCCTCATTTCCTATCTCACCGCCGGCAAGCCGGAGGTGCGCGCATGGACGATCAGGCGCGGCACCAAAGCCCCGCAGGCCGCAGGCAAAATTCACTCGGACTTTGAGCGCGGCTTTATCCGCGCGGAGGTCATCTCCTATGAGGATCTAATTGCCAATGGCTCCATGGCCGCGGCGAAGGAAAAGGGCCTCGTCCGCAGCGAGGGCAAGGATTATGTGATGCAGGACGGCGATGTGGTCCTGTTCCGGTTTAACGTGTAAGCAATTTCTGATATTATATAGCATAACCGCTCCCGAAAAAGCTTTACCGGCTTTTTTCGGGGGCGGCTTTTCCTTTTTTGTCAATCATTCTTCAACATCGGCAACATTAATGTAAAAATATCCGCCAGCAGGTCGTGCATGCGCGGGCTGATATTGCGCGTTAAGGTTGCCAGGCGATCCACGGCCTGCGGGCCGCTTGCTTCGCCTAGGAGTAGGTAATCCGTCGGGTGTGCAGGACTTTGCCTTTTGGCTGCGATGTATGGTGCCGCCGCTCAGGCAGCGCCGTCCTCCCCACATGCACTTGCAGCAATCAGCGCTGTACAGGCAAGTGGCCCTGCTGGCGTTTTCCTGATCACATTCAATCGTCCCTGTCAATCCGCTTCTTCCGGTCGCTTCCCTCTTTCAGCAGCCGACGGAGGCTCTCTCGGTCTCCATCTGCCAATGCGTCCCGGTATTCTTCCAGGCGCCCGATGATACCGTTGAGCTCATCGAGCAGCGCCTCCCGGTTGCAGAGGAATAATTCCGACCACAT
>DAWDUP010000002.1:12168-23191 GCA_052346825.1 Candidatus Fimivicinus sp.
ACATTCCGTCATTCAGCCGGGCCACCCGCGTCAGATCCTTATAGCTGCCCGCGCTGTAGCCATCGTGTTTTTCCGCCTCCGGGCTTTTGACGTAGGCATTGGAGACCACATGCGCAAGCTGCGAGGTAAAGGCGATCATCCGATCGTGATTTTCCGCGGTTGTAACCACAACCTTTTCAAACCCCAGAGAGCGAAAAAACGGTTCGAACGCCCCCGCCTGCCGCACGCTCCCTGCTTCAGTCGGCACAAGCAGCATGCTCGCGCCCTGAAACAGCCCGGCCTGCGCGGCACCATAGCCGGAAATTTCACGCCCGGCCATCGGATGCCCGCCGATAAAAACGATCTCTCGTTGCGCACAGAAGGGCCCCAGCGCCCCGCATATGTACCCTTTTACGCCGCATAGGTCGATCACCATACATCCTGGCCTGATCCAATCCGCCTTAGCACGGATAAATTCTACTGTCTGCCCCGGATACAGGGCAACCAGCAGCAAATCAAGCGTCTGAAGCAGGTCATCATTCCCTTCGTAGTCAATCGCGTCCTCCTCCTGCGCTCGGTGCAGCACCTCGCAATCGATCTCATAACCGATTACGGTATGTTTCGTTTTTGCCTTGATCGCCTTTGCCATAGAGCCGCCGATCAGCCCGAGGCCGACGATCCCGATTCGCATTTGTTCCATACTGTGCCATCCTTTTTCACTTTAAATCGTAAAATTACTAAAAAAAGTATACCATATGGTTCTACAAAACGCAAGGGCGCCACACGTTTATCGTATGGCGCCCCCGGCAATCTGCATATTACATTTTGCTTTCATCGTAGTGTGCGCGCATCCCGCCAATGAACTTTAGCCGGGTCCGGGCGCAGAGGACAATCGCCTCTCCAATCCGTTTCGTTTCAATGCGGATGGGAACCGCTACACGCTTGAGGTGCATGCCGATGAGCGTGCCGCCGATATCGAGCCCTGCGTCCGCACGCACTTCCTCCACCGCCACGGGATGATCAAATACGGCGTATGCCGTCGTCGCAAAGGAACCGCCTGCCTTCGGCTGAGGGACGACATTGACCTCCTCATAACCGAATTTCCGCGCAGCCTCCTGCTCGATAATAATGGCGCGGTTGAGATGCTCGCAGCACTGCGCTGCCAGATAAATCCCCCGCTCCTGAAGCACCGGATAAATTCCGGCAAAAACAGCCTGCGCCGTCTCAAGGCTCGAATTCGTCCCGATTTTGCTGCCGCAGACCTCGCTTGATGAACAGCCCACGATAAAAAGCTGCCCGCTTTCGAGCTTTGCCGCATCCAACACCTGTGCGACTGCCAGCTTTGCCTGTTTTGTAATCTCTTCCAGCATGATTCATCAGACCTCTTCTCAGTTTTTCTATTTTCAATCATTTCAAGCGCCTTCTGCCGCCGGAAGGATTCTGATTCAGGACAATTTCAGGCGGCTTTTGAAATTCATCTTATCCAGCGCAAGTGCGACCAGCACAAACAGCACTGCGCTGCCCGCGGCCTGAATCGTATTGGCCGGAAGGCCCGCCGCTGGGACAACCCAATTGCCCGTGATAATCGCCTCCGCAATATAGTATCCCACGCAGGTGATAGGCCATGCGCCCAGCAGGGCAAGCGCATTGCGTTTATTGAGCAGTTTTTCCTTTTTTGAAGTAAAGAGCGGCGCAATGCACGCCTTGATGACCAGCGTAAACGGCGCCCAGATCGGCACACCGGAGACGATATCGGCAAGTCCTGCGCCCACAGCGGCCGCCGTGCACGCATACGGCGCGGGCAACATGCTGGCGGCGAGATAGATCAATGCATCGCCAAAGTGAAGATATCCGCCGTTGACCCCGATCGGGATATGAAACAGAAATGCAGTCATCACCGTGATCATCGCTGCAAAAAGCGCGCTGAGCACGAGCAGAATCAGCTTATTGGTCTTCGTTTTTGCAGCAGTTTGTGTATTTGACATGGAACAGTCCTCCTCACTGGTTTCTGTTCCTAACTATACACAAAATCTGTCTTGATGAAAATATACAGAATCCGTAATTTTAATATGGTCAGTTTGCGGTTTGGATTGAATTTTCTTTTAAGGGCAGCAACTTTTTATAGCGGATTAAAAAAATGGTCAGCGTAGTGCAGGAGGCAATGAAATCCGCGATCGGCTCCGAAAAGTAGATGCCGCTGACGCCGAAAAACCTTGGCAGAATAATCGCCAGGGGAACAAGTAGGATCACCTTCCGAAGCAGGGCAAGGAAAAGGGAAATTTTTGCCTGACCAAGTGCGAGGAAGGTGGACTGGCAGGCAAGCTGCGCGCCGAAGATCCAGATTCCGCCGAGAAATACCGGCATCATGCTAGCCGTCAGGCGAATCAGCTCCTGATTGGGGCTGAATAGGCGTACCAGCGGCTGGGCAAACAAAATTGCAAGCAGGCAGGCCGACGATGAAAAAATCAGCATAATGGCAAGCAGGCGGTGAAATGTTTTACGCACACGGGCGTTGTCGCCCGCACCATAGCAATAGCTCATAATCGGCTGCACGCCCTGCGTAAACCCATTCATCGGCATCACGATCAGTTGGAGCACGCTCATCAGGATCGTCATGCTGCCGACATACAGGTCGCCGCCGTAGGCCTGCAGGCCACTGTTGAGCGTGATGGTGACGAGGCTCTCCGTCGCCTGCATGATAAAGGGCGATACGCCGAGGCCCGCCACACGGCCGATGATCCGCCAGTCAAAACGCAGATATTGCCTGCGCACCGGAATCGCCGTCCGCTTTCCCAGCAGGAAACAGAGGACCCAGAGCGCGGAAACCGCCTGTGAAATGACCGTTGCCAGCGCCGCACCGCGCACGCCCATGCGAAACATGAAAATAAACAGCGGGTCAAGCACAATATTGAGCACCGCGCCAATCAGGACGGAAAGCATGGCCGTCTTCGCCTTGCCCTGTGCACTGATAAAAGTATTGAGCCCCAGGGCGAGCTGGACAAAAAGCGTGCCCCACAGATAGATGGTCAGATAATCCTGCGCATAGCCGATGACATTTTCGCTCGCGCCAAAGGCAAACAGTAGCGGGCGCTGAAAAATCAGGAAAATGGCTGTCAGCAAAACAGAAAGGGAAAGAAGCGATACGATACAGCTGCCAAGGATCCGCTCAGCCCCTTCATGATCCCGCGCGCCCAGACGAATCGACGCAAGCGGCGCGCCCCCCATGCCGACAAAGGCGCTGAACGCCGAGATCACCATGATGATCGGCAGGGTAACGCCTACACCTGTCAGTGCCAGATCGCCCGATCCAGAAATATTGCCAATATAGATACGGTCAACGATATTATACAATACATTAATCACCTGTGCGGCCACGCCGGGCAGGCCGAGCTGGAACAAAAGCTTTCCCAAAGGCGCGCTCCTCAGCCGCATCTCATTTGCCTGATCTATTCTGATCGCCATCCTTTCCACATACAGCCGGGCATCCCCCGCCCCCCCCTTTTGACCGAAAGGCACCGGATTCCTCGATAAAACCTTTCCATCCAGGCAAAGGCAGATGCAGTGCCGCCTATGGGAGCCGCGCACGCAAGCTCTCTATCATTGATCGCACCTTTAGAGCAGGCTCATGTAATCCGTCATGCTCTCTGCTTCTCCTGCACGGAGAAAGATGCGAGGGACACGCTTGCTGATCCCGCAAATGATCTCATAATTAATTGTATGCGCACGTTCCGCCAATTCATCAACCGTGATTTCCCCGCCAAATACCGTTACGGTATCCCCCTCCCGTGCAGACGGGAGCGCACTTACATCGAGCATGCACTGGTCCATGCAAATACGGCCCACCACTGGCACACGCTGTCCATGCAGCAGCATTTGCGCATTGCCCGACAGGGCGCGCGGATAGCCGTCTGCATAGCCGACCGGGACAGTCGCAAGCCGCATGGCGTGCGGCGTGACAAAAGTGCGCCCATAGCTGACCGGGACGCCCGCCGGCACCTCCTTAATCTGGGAGATGACCGTCTTCATCTCCATCGCCGGATGCAGGGCGAGTGGATTGTGCCAATCAGGAGATGGCATCATCCCATAAAGAATGATACCAGGGCGTACCAGATCGAGATGCATCTCTGGATAATGAATGGTCGCGGCAGAATTGCAGCAGTGGCGCAGCTCAAATGCAAGGTTCCTTCGGCACAGCCTGTCGATCATATCGAGGAACAAATCATACTGAAGCCGTGTGTAAACCTCTGCCTCCCCCTCCTCATCCGCACAGGAGAGGTGGGTAAAAATCCCCTCTGGGTACAGCCCCGGCAGCGCGCATGCTTCCTCAATTTCGTCGACAGAGCCCGCATCCTCCACATTGTCCCGGTAAGGGAAGCCGATCCGGGTCATCCCGGTATCCACTTTGATGTGGATGCGCACCTGCAAGCCTGCTTGTTCCGCGCAGGCGGACAGCTGGTGAGCATAGCGAACGTCGAAAACCGCTTGGGAAATCCCGTTGAGCGCCAGCTGCTGTGCATATTCCGGTGGCGTGTAGCCGAGAATCAGAATGGGCTTATCAAGCCCCGCGCGGCGCACTTGAATGGCCTCCTCCAGATTGGATACGGCAAACCAGTCCACGCCGGCCTCACTCATCTCGCGCGCGGAATACTCCACGCCGTGTCCATAGGCATCGGCCTTGATCACTGCCATGATTTGGGCGGCAGGATCGACAAAAGAGCGGATTCTATGGTAATTGTCGCGGATGGCATCGAGATCGATCTCCAGCCACGTACGTTTCAAAAAGTTTTCCATATAAGAAAAATCCTTTCAGGGCGGAGCCCGCTCCGCCTACATTCCATAGGAGTAAATTGCGAATATATTCGCAATCTGTTAACGCTTTATTATAATATTCTGCGCCGAAATCGTCAATGCGGGTCTGGCTCGGTTTTCCGGCTTTTCCTCGCCCCTTTTTGGGCGTCCTGACACAATGACCAATTTTTCTCCATGATTTCTGTGATGTTCTGCGTCTTTCCCGTTGCGGGGCTCTTTGTGAAGTGATAGAATAAAGAAAATTGGGTTTTTGGGCTTTATGGGCAAACCTATTGTTTGAAAGATTTGTCTTTCAAGTTCTCTCTATAAAATTCAAGATTTCGATATAACTGCAAAAATGTTGAAGGTGAAAGATTTGGATCAGAGAAACGACGTCCGAAATGTAGCGATTATCGCCCACGTTGACCACGGCAAAACGACCCTGGTCGACCAGATGCTCCGCCAGAGCGGCATCTTCCGGCAAAACGAGCAAGTGCAGGAGCGCGTGATGGACTCTAACGATCTGGAGCGCGAGCGGGGCATTACGATCCTGTCAAAAAACACATCCGTGCATTATCAGGGCACCAAGATCAACATTGTGGACACGCCCGGCCATGCTGACTTCGGCGGCGAGGTCGAGCGCATCATGATGATGGTCGATGGCGTGCTGCTGCTCGTCGACGCCTTTGAGGGCTGCATGCCGCAGACGCGGTTTGTGCTCAAAAAGGCGCTGAACCTGCACAAGAAGGCAATCGTCGTCGTCAATAAAGTCGACCGCCCCGGCGCGCGTCCGCTTGAGGTTGTCGACGAAGTGCTCGACCTCTTCATTGAACTCGGCGCGGACGACGACCAGTTGGAATTCCCGGTCGTGTACGCCTCCGCGAAGGACGGCTATTCCTCCCTCTCTCCGGATGCGCGCGAAGGAGATATGCGCCCGTTGCTCGATTCGATCCTCGAAAACATTGCACCGCCGCAGGGAGATCTGAACGGGCCGCTCCAGATCCGGTTCTCCTCGCTTGATTACGACGACTATGTCGGCCGCATTGGCATCGGGCGCGTGGAGCGCGGCACGGTGCATCACGGCCAGCAGATTGCGCTATGCAAAACGGATGGCACGGTGGAAAATGTGAAGGTTTCCCGCCTGTATCAGTTTGAGGGATTGCGCCGTATCGAAGTCCCGGAAGCTTCTCTCGGTGATCTGATCGCCGTATCGGGCATCACAGACTTGAATATCGGCGAGACGGCCTGTGATCCGGAGCATATCGAGCCTCTGCCCTTCGTCAAGATCGACGAGCCCACCATCTCCATGAATTTCATGGTCAACAACAGCCCGTTCGCCGGCAAAGAAGGAAAATTTGTCACCTCGCGAAATATTCGCGACCGCCTCTTCAAGGAGGTCGAAACCAATGTCAGCATGCGCGTCGAGGAGACGGAGACGACCGATTGCTTCAAGGTCTCCGGCCGCGGCGAGCTGCATCTGTCCATCCTGATTGAAACGATGCGCCGCCAGGGCTATGAGTTTCAGGTATCCCGCCCGAAGGTTATCTTAAAAGAAGAGAACGGCAAAAAGCTCGAGCCGATGGAGCTGCTCATCGTCGAGGTCCCGGAGCAGTATGTCGGCCCGGTCATGGAGAAAATTGGCTCCCGCAAGGGCGAGCTGGAAAACATGGGCACGCGCGACGGCGGCTCTACCCATCTTGAATTCAAGATCCCGGCGCGCGGCCTGATCGGCTACCGCTCGGAATTCATGACCGATACCAACGGCAACGGCATCATGAACCAGGTCTTTGCCGGCTACGAGCCCTATAAGGGCGAAATACAGACGCGCGAGCGCGGCTCCATCGTCGTGCACGAGGCTGGCGAAACCACAGGATATGGCCTGTTCAACACACAGGAGCGCGGCAGGCTGTTCGTCGGCCCGGGCGTGCCGGTGTATGAGGGCATGATCGTGGGGGAATGCGCCAAGAATGAGGATATCGTCTGCAACGTCTGCAAAAAAAAGCAGATGACCAACACCCGCGCCGCCGGCTCAGACGATGCGCTGCGCCTGGTACCCCCGACGACGATGAGCCTTGAGCAGTGCATGGAATTCATTAAGGACGACGAGCTGCTGGAGGTGACGCCCACCTCCCTCAGGCTACGCAAGACCATCCTCGCCAAGGATCTGCGCATGAAAAAACAGTTCGGCAAGCGCTGATCCCGACTCCATACGCAAAGGAAGCACACATCTATGAGCCGTATCATCGATTTTCATACCCATTGCTTTCCTGAAAAAATCGCTGCAAAGGCGCTTTCTAATCTGTCGCACTGCTCCGGCGACGCCATCCCCTTTCACGCCGGCACGGCGATCAGTCTTTTGGAGCACGCTCTAGCGGGAGGGGCGGGCGGCGCTGTGGTGCTCAATATCGCCACCAACCCGCGCCAGCAGGAGAGCGTCAACCATTTCGCCATTGATACAAACGACCGCTTTCCCAATCTTTACGCCTTCGGCAGCATCCATCCGGAGAGCCCGGGCGCGCTTGACGAACTCGAGCGCATCTACGCGGCGGGCCTGAAGGGCGTAAAGCTGCATCCGGATTACCAGCATTTTTTCGTCGATGAGGATAAAATGCTTCCGATCTATGAAAAGATCGCCTCCCTGGGGCTGATTACCGTCTTTCACGCGGGCGTCGATATCGGCTACCCGGATCCGGTGCACTGCACGCCGGAGCGCCTTGCCCATATTCTTCCCGCCTTCGGGAATGCGCCGGTCGTCGCCGCGCATATGGGCGGATATCTGTGCTGGCAGGATGTATTGAAATTCCTCGTGGGAAAACCGCTCTATTTTGACACTGCCTTTTCCTTCTCCCGCATGCCGCCGGACTGGGCAAGGGAGATCATCTGCGCACACGGTGCAAACCGGGTCCTGTTGGGCAGCGATATGCCGTGGAGCGATACGGGCAATGAAATCCGTTTTGTCAAAAGCCTCGGTCTGCCATCGGAGGAAACGGAGGCGATCCTCGGCGGGAATGCCTGCCGCCTGCTGCATATATCCTAAATCCGTTCCCGCACGGCAACCGTGCGGGATTTTTCTGTTGGAAAAGAGGGTTCTGCAAAGAAAAATCATGCAAAAATATTGATACTTCTTCCTTTTTCTGCGATAATAAATAAGATCAGCATCGTGCGTTCTTTGCGGCTTCCGGCAGGAGGCACGGCAAGAGGTATCTGCTATTTTGGCCCACTTGGTTTTGGTTTTTATCATTCTATCCGTTTGGAACGGACGGCTTTCATAAGGAGGAACTGCTTTGACTGACAACGAAAAGCTCGCCGAGTTGCTTTTCCCTGACGTTACCCTGACACCGCAGCAATATGAAGAGCGCTATCCCGCCCGAAATCTGCCGGACGGTGCGCGCGTTACACGCTTTGCGCCGAGCCCCACAGGTTTTCTCCATATTGGCGGCCTGTTTGCGGCCATGACTGCCCGCCTCACCGCCAAGGCTACCGGCGGCGTTTTTTTCCTGCGCATCGAGGATACGGATAAAAAACGTGAAATCGTCGACGGCGTAACAGAAATCGTCAAGGGGCTGAGCGCCTTCGGCATCACACCGGACGAGGGGATTACCGGCCTCGATGTGGAAAACGGCGCATACGGCCCTTATCAGCAGAGCAAACGCCGGGAAATCTATCAATGCTTCGCTAAGGAGCTCGTGCGCAAGGGCCTTGCCTATCCCTGCTTCTGCACAGAAGAGGATTTAAACACTCTGCGCGAAAACCAGGAGGCGCAGTCTGTCAATAAAGGCTATTACGGCAAATGGGCGGCCTGCCGTAATCTCACCTTTGAAGCACAAAGCCAAGCGGTGGAGGCCGGCAGGCCTTACACGCTACGCCTGCGCTCCCCGGGCGACGAAAGCCGCCGCATCACCTTCGACGATCTGGTCAAGGGCAAGATCGAAATGCCGGAAAACACGCAGGACATCGTCCTGCTGAAAACAGACGGCATCCCTACCTACCACTTTGCCCATGTAATCGACGACCATTTGATGCGCACCACCCATGTTGTGCGCGGAGACGAATGGATCGCTTCCGTGCCGGTGCATCTTCAGCTATTCAAATGCTGCGGCTTCAAACCCGTCAAATACGCGCATATTGCGCCCATCATGAAGGAGGAAAACGGCGGCAAACGCAAGCTCAGTAAGCGCAAGGATCCGGAGGCCGCCGTTAGCTACTATATCGAGCAGGGCTATCCGAAGGAAAGCGTGATCGAATACCTGCTTACGCTTGCCAATTCCAATTTTGAGGACTGGCGCAGGGCAAATAAAGACGCGCCGCAATCCGACTTCCCCTTTAACCTGAAAAAGATGAGCGCTTCCGGCGCGCTGTTTGACCTGCAAAAGTTAAACGACGTGAGCAAAAACGTGATTTCCCTGATGACGGCGGATGAGGTGTACGAGAAAGCCGTCCAATGGGCCGGTCAGTATGACAAGGAGCTTTACCGGCTGCTCACGGCGGACGAGGCCTTTTCAAAGGGCATCTTCCACATTGACCGCGGCACTGCAAAGCCACGCAAGGATATCGCCAAATGGTCGGAGGTCAGGGATTTCGTCGCTTATTTTTACGATACACTCTACACGCCGGACTACACACTCCCTGACAATCTGACGCCCGCTGCGGCCGCGGAGATTCTCAGGGCGTATCTGGATGTTTACGACCATACAGACGGCAAGGATGCTTGGTTTGCCCGGATCAGGGAGCTTTGCGCGCCGCTTGGCTACACGCCGAATGTCAAGGAATACAAAAAAGACCCGCAGGCCTTCAGGGGCCATGTGGGGGATGTATCCGCCGTTATCCGCCTTGCGGTGACCTCGCGGCGCAACACGCCCGACCTGCATGCCATCATGCAGCTTCTGGGCGGGGAAAAAGTGATTTCCCGTATGCGCGCGGCGCTCAAATTTTACGAGGAGGCTTAACGCAATGGAAGAAAACAAAATGGAATCCGGCTCAAATTTTATTCATGATTTCATCGAAGGAGATTTAAAGGACGGCCTCTACGACCATGTGCAGACGCGCTTCCCCCCGGAGCCGAACGGCTATCTGCACATCGGCCATGCCAAGGCGATCTGCATCAATTTCACCACGGCTATGAAATACGGCGGCAAATGCAATCTCCGCCTCGACGATACCAACCCCACCAAGGAGGATACGGAATATGTCGACGCGATTCTGGAGGATATCAAGTGGCTCGGCTTCCAGTGGGACCATCTCTATTATGCGTCGGACTATTTCGACTTCATCTATGATTGCGCCGTGCGTCTGATCGAACTGGGCAAGGCTTATGTAGACGACCTGACGGCAGATGAAATCCGCGCATATCGCGGCACGCTCACCGAGCCGGGCAAAGAGAGCCCCTACCGCAATCGCTCGGTGGAGGAAAATCTCGAGCTGTTTCGCCGCATGACCGCCGGTGAATTCCAAAACGGCGCGCGCGTCCTGCGGGCCAAAATCGATATGGGCTCTCCGAATCTCAATATGCGCGATCCCGTCATCTACCGCATTGCGCACGTCTCCCATCACCGCACGGGCGACAAGTGGTGCGTCTACCCGATGTACGATTTTGCGCATCCGCTCTCCGATGCAAAGGAGGGCGTCACGCATTCCCTATGCTCTCTGGAGTTCGAAAACCACCGCCCGCTTTACAATTGGTTCCTGCAGGAGCTGGGCTTCGAGCATCCGCCGCGCCAGATCGAATTTGCACGGCTCAACCTCAACTACTGCGTCACCAGCAAGCGCAAGTGCCTTGCGCTCGTCAAGGACAATCTCGTCAGCGGCTGGAATGATCCGCGCATGGCCACCTTAAGCGGCATGCGCCGCCGCGGCTATCCCGCTGCCGCCATCCGCGATTTCTGTGAACGCATCGGCGTCTCCAAGGCTTACAGCGTCGTGGATTACGGCCTGCTCGAGTCCTGTGTGCGTGACCGGCTCAATGCGGACGCGCCGCGCGCAATGGCGGTTCTCCGCCCGCTGAAGGTCATCATCGACAATTACCCGGAGGGCCAGGCCGAGGAGCTTGAGGTTGAAAACAATCCCGACAAGCCTGAGCTCGGCACCCGCAAGGTGACCTTCTCGCGCGAAATTTATGTGGAGCAGGACGACTTCATGGCAGAGCCGGTCAAAAAATATTTTCGCCTCTTTCCCGGCAATGAAGTCCGTTTGAAGAGCGCGTATTTCATCACCTGCACTGGCTACGAAACAGATGACGACGGTCGCGTCACCTGTCTGC
>DAWDUP010000002.1:23201-45341 GCA_052346825.1 Candidatus Fimivicinus sp.
GTACCTATGATCCGGACAGCAAGGGCGGCAATTCCCCCGATGGGCGCAAGGTAAAGGGGACCCTCCACTGGGTCAGCGCGGCGGATTGCATTTCGGCCGAGGTTCGGCTCTATGACCGCCTGTTTCGATCGGAAAATCCGGCGGATACCGAAGCTTTTGAAGAAAACATCAATTCAGATTCCCTCGTCACCCTCACGGACTGCCGGTTGGAAGGCAGCCTGAAGGGGGCGAAGGCGGGAGACACCTTTCAATTTATGCGTCAGGGCTATTTTTGCGTCGATCCTGAGAGCACCTCCGATCATCCGGTCTTTAACCGCACGGTTGCGCTCAACTCCTCCTGGGAAAAGAAAAAATAACATTTTTTAATAAGACAAGACAGCGTGATTATGCAAAAAGGAGGCCCTTCTGATGAAATATGTTTACCGTGTCCTGACGGCAATCGCCGCCGCCGCAATTTTCCCGGTATTCCTCTTTGCACCGCTCCTGCGGCTGGTCTATTTCATAATCTTAACGGGGGAGTCGGAGCTGACGCTGAGCTTGAAGGATATGCTCTTCTCCGGCGGCGAGCAGCTGCCAATGGAGAAGCTCTTCTCACTCGATGCCATACAGCCGCTCAAGCCTGCGGTGACCGCCCTGTACATTCTGCTGTTGCTCGCTCTGGCCGCAGCGCTTGTGATTGTCATTTTTTCCCTGTGCAGCGACCGCTACGCCATCACGGCTGGCCTGTCCGGCGTGGGCACGACCCTGCTACTGTGTGCGTTAATTCCGATGCACTCAATTACCACCATGCTTACGGACGGAACCGTTTCCATTGGAACACTCCTCTCTCAGCTACAGGAAACCGGCGCTGCGAACGCAGGCATTCTGTCTCTGCTTCAGAGCGCTCCGTCTATTGCCGACCTGGCGGTACAAATCAAATCCGTTGGCTTCGGCGCAGCGTATTATGGCTCCCTGCTCTTGATGATTCTCCTGCTGGTGTGGAGCATCGCCCATGTGGTCATCAGCATCGGCGAGGATAAAAAGCCCCCTCGGAGAATGGTACATCAAAAGAAAAAATAGGGGAGACGGAAAGCCGGCACGTGCGCAGGACAATGCGGAAAACGGATTTTTCGCATTGTCTTTTTTTGCTCTGTTTTCCCTGAATTTTGTAGGTGCGCTGAAAGGAAGCCCCGTTTGCAACGAATAGTGGGCGGTTACTCCCGCCATTTTGTATTCATCATTCCATCTCATCAAAATAAGAAATTTGTCTTTAAAGTCACACAGACTCAACATGCTCTTTTCCACAAATTTTCAGCGTTTTTAAAGGAGGAAAACACATGTCTTGTATGGTCATCACCATCGGAAGAGAATATGGATCGGGCGGCAGCCTGGTCGCCAAAAAGCTCGCCGATGCACTCTCCATCCCCTTTTACGATAAAAAGCTCATTGAAATCGCCGCAAAGGAAACAGGCCTGTCTGAGGAATTCATCCGCGAGGCAGAGCAGCATCGGACTTCCAGCTTTCTTTATAACCTTTCCTTCAGCAGCAGGAATCTTCCAATATCCGATCAGGTTTTTATCGCGGAATCCAAGGTGATCAAGCGCGTTGCCGGAGAGGGCCCTTGCGTCATCGTGGGCCGCTGCGCAAACTACGTACTGCGCGAGCAGAAAAACTGCCTGCACGCCTTTATTCATGCGCCGCTGTCCGACCGCTTCCAGCGTGCAAAGGAGGAATATCGCATCCCCGCAGATGAGGTCCAGGCTTGTGTCCTCAAGCACGACAAGGCCCGCGCCTCCTATTATAATTACTTTACCACCGGCCAATGGGGGAAATGCCAGGATTATGATATCACGCTCAACAGCGGCACACTAGGCATTGATACAGCCGCCGGCGCGCTGCTGGATCTCATCCGCAAAAAGGAGGTTACCATATGAAGGATGCAATCGAACGACCCGCTGAAAACAAGATGGGTGTTATGCCCGTCAATCGCCTGCTGATCACCATGTCCCTTCCCATGATTGTTTCCATGCTGGTGCAGGCGCTTTACAATATTGTGGACAGCATGTTCGTCGCCCAGCTGAGTGAAAATGCGCTGACCGCCGTATCCCTCGCCTTCCCCGTCCAAAACCTGATGATCGCGGTCGGCTCCGGTACGGGCGTCGGTATCAATGCGCTGCTTTCCAAAAGCCTGGGTGAGAAAAACTTTGACCTTGCGAACCGCGCGGCGGAAAACGGCGTATTCCTTGCCGTGCTCAGCTATCTGCTGTTCGCGGTCATCGGCGTCCTTTTCTCAAAGCCTTTCTTTTTGCTGCAAACCGCAGATCCGAAGATCGTGGAAAACGGATCTGCCTATCTCATGATTTGCTGCGTGTGTTCCTTTGGAATGTTCCTGCAATTTACCTTTGAGCGGCTCCTGCAATCCACCGGACGCACCTTTTATACCATGATCACCCAAGGATTGGGCGCAATCATCAATATTATCCTTGATCCAATCATGATCTTCGGCCTTCTGGGCTTTCCGAAGCTCGGTGTTGCCGGCGCCGCAGTTGCAACGGTGTTTGGCCAGATCGTCGCTTCCATCCTCGCCTTCATCTTCAATATCAAAAAAAATGATGAAATCACCCTTCGCCTCAAGGGCTTCCGGCCCAGCGGAAAAGTGATCGGGAAGATCTACTCCGTCGGCATCCCATCGATCATCGTGGCCTCCATCGGCTCCGTAATGACCTTTGGCATGAATAAAATCCTCATCTCCTTCACTTCAACCGCCACCGCCGTCTTCGGCGTCTATTTTAAGCTGCAGAGCTTTATTTTCATGCCGATTTTCGGCCTGAACAACGGCATGGTGCCGATCATCTCCTATAACTACGGCGCACGCAAGCCGGACCGTATGATGAAGACGATCAAGCTGAGTATTCTCTATGCGACCATCATCATGCTCATCGGCGTCCTGATCTTTTGGCTGATTCCGGACAAGCTGCTCGCCATTTTCAACGCCTCTGAAACAATGCAGCAAATCGGCGTGCCGGCGCTTCGGACGATCAGCCTCAGCTTTGTTTTCGCGGGCTTCTGCATCTGCATACTCTCCGTCTGCCAGTCCTTGGGGCACGGCTTTCTGAGCCTGTCCGTCTCCGCAGTACGCCAGTTGGCCGTGCTGCTTCCCACCGCGTATCTGCTCGCCCGGTTCAGCGGCCTGAACGCGGTCTGGTGGGCTTTCCCATTTGCGGAGCTGTTCTCCCTCACCCTCTGCCTGATCTACTTTCGCTATATTTATCTCAAGGAAATCAGGCCCCTTGGGATGACTCCAGAGGCGGAAGAGCCCGGAGGCTGAGCTGGAAACCGAAATCCTGATGAAAAACAGACCCGCTATACACACGAGAATAATGAGCATAGCGGGTTCTTTTCATTATAATAAAGGAACGCGGGATCTGTATTTGATTATTTTCCACAAGCTATTTCCCTGCAATTCGATAAAAATGCCTGCAGGATGAATTTTATATCCCACAGGCATGTTTTTTCCTTTTTCAGTATAATTACTCAATTGCACGCCGGACGAAATCCACCATCGCATCGATAACCTCTTCCTCGTTCTCGGAAAGCATGCCGCCAAGAAAGAGCTTTTTCCGCTCCATATAGTAATTCGACACAAAGGAAAATTGATACATCATCACAAGATTGTCGAGCATAAAAGCGGTAGTTGCGATATCGAGATCCCCGCGCACCCGGCCCGCCTTCCTATCCTCCGTAAGGATCTGGGCATACAGCTCTACCGTAACCTCCTCCGCGTCGCGCGAAAGCTGCTCAGAGAGGTTGACCAGGCTTTGTGAGGAGCAATCCAGATAAATTTGGTTCATCTCCGGGTATTGCCGTGCCGCATCGCGGGCAATCGACAGCATCTCCCGGAAAGCCTCCACCACGCCCTGCTCCCGGTTTACCTTTGAGAGGAGCTGATACATTCTCTGCAGGCAATATTCCATCACCTGCAGAAACAGATCCTCCTTTGACGCAAAATAACTATACATCGAGCCGATGCTCACTCCGGCGGCGCGTGCGATGATATTGATGTTGGCGGCATTGAAGCCCTTTGTGGCAAATTCGTGGATAGCGGCTTCAAAAATGCGCTGCCTGCGCGCAGGCGATGTCGTTTCAAAGGGATTTTGCTTTGCTTTTCGTCTGCTGTTTTCCATTGGAGCCTATCTCCGTTCCGCTAACGGGATGCGTCCGCTGTATCTGCCCTTCTCTGTGGCAGGCCGTGCCGATCAAATAGACTATTTTTACCGCACGGGGAAGAATCAATCGGCGCTCCCGTATTTCATAATGAAAATTTGAACTCTACACCCGCCAGCTCAATATAATGGCAAGGCAGAGCTCAGGAATTTTCCCATATTCAAATAACGCCCGCCCGCGTGGTATTTCCACGCGGGCGGGCTCTCTGGGGGGGAAAGACCATCCCGCATCAAACGGGATCGTTCAAGCTCCCTCTACCCTTAGCCCTTTGCATAGTCGGCAACCGCAAACATAAAGTTGCCGATCTGTCCTGCAAATTCCGGAGCACCATCCAGAATCAGCTTACCAGCCTTCAGCGAATCCAGCATATCGGCCGTACCAAGCAGAATGCCCAACGCATCATCATAGGTCGGGAAGCGCATATTGAAAAACGGCAGGGAACGCTTATAGATCCCACGGCCGGCCTTCGAATTGCCCGCCTTGATGCGGATGTACGCAGAAACATCCGGATGGCCGTCCACACCGATGGCATACACACGGTCGGGGCTCTGCAGCGCCCACTGGTGGATTTCCTCATGCCCGGCCTTATTGAGCTGGCTGATGCCGCTCGTGACCAGATAGAAGAAGCACTTCACCATCAGCTTCTTCGTCTCCTCGTCCTCCGGAGCTTCCGTCGCGCCAAGCAGCTTCGACATCTTTAGAAGCACCATTACAAAGGAGATGAGATCCGGCACATATTTGACCTTCAAATGGAATTTCGGAATGCAGTCCGGCCCCATCTGACCCTTGAAGAATTTATTCAGCGCCGGAATGCTCTGGAATTCCAGCTCGATGTGGGGATTTCTCGTCAACCGCCCAGCATGGACCAGCCACTCGCCGCTGTTGATGACGAAGTGGGTGCCGACCTTCCCCTCCGGGCTGTCCGGATCCAGGGCGCTGACCTGAATAACTGCATGCGTCTTTTTGAATTTATCGCCCAGCTTCGGGATATCCATAGCGATGACCTTTGCAAGAGGCAGTGCGGCATTCAGGAAGATTTTGCTGGAATACAAATCATCTTTCGTAATTCCCATTCATCACACCTCGTCATCCCAAGAATCGTCCTCTTCAAAGTCCTTATGCATGACTTCGCGGATGGCATCCATGATGCCGTTGGCGTCGATGCCGACCATGGACATAATGTCCTCATGCAGGCCGATCGGCGCAAATTTGTCCTGATGACCCAGCTTCTTGAAGGCGCAGCCCTTGCCGAAATCGGCGATGACACTGGCCACCTGGCTGCCCAGGCCGTTGATCACGCTGTGATCCTCCGCCGTGATGATGCGGCGGGTATCGACAATCGCCTTCTGCACCGCTTCCACATCAAGGGGCTTGAGCGTATGCATATCAAGCACGCGGATCTTCAGGCCGTCGGAGGCCTCCAGCGCCTTTGCAGCCTGCAGCGCCTGATAGACGCAGGAGCCGCACGCGATCACGGTAAGGTCCGTGCCCTCATGGACGGTATGCGCCTTGCCGAGCTCGAAGCCGTATTCCGTATCCTCATAGAGCAGGCGGTCAAAGCCGCGGTTGATGCGAATATAGACCGGGCCGGGCGTCTCATAGGCGGCGCGGATCGCGTTGACGGTCTCCATGCCGTCCGCCGGGCAGAGATAGGTCATGTTCGGGAAGGTCAGCAGGCAGCCCATATCAACGATCGCGTGATGGGTGGAGCCCGCCTGGCCGAAGGAAGTGCCGGCATGGCTACCGATGATCTTCACATTGACATTCTGATAGCAGATATCCGCATGAATCTGGTCAGCCACGCGCATGGTCGCAAACGCGGACATCGTGGATACGAAGGGGACAAGGCCCGCCTTCGCCATACCGGCGGCGATGCCGAACATATTCTGCTCCGCAATGCCGACGTTGAAGAAACGCTCCGGAAACTCCTTGCGGAATACGCCGATCTTGGTGGAACCGGCGAGGTCCGCCGTCAGAGCAACGATTTCGGGATGCTCTTTTCCCAGATCGCACATTGCCTTGCCGTAATATTCCGCAGTCGCCATCGCTTCAGAGCCGACCGCTGTATAAACAAGTCCTCCCGCCATGGTTACTTCGCCTCCTTCTCAACGCGCTCAACGCGCTTCTTATAATAGGCATCCAGGCTCTTGGAAGCCTTATCGTGCAGATCTTGATCGATCGCGCCGTAATGCCACTTGAAATCGTTCTCCATAAAGTCGATGCCGCAGCCCTTGACCGTATTGCAAATGATCATGACGGGCTTCTCGGTCGCCGCGAGCGCATAGTCGATCGCATCGCAAAGCTCCTTGAAATTGTGGCCGTCGATCTCCTTGACGTCGAAGCCGAACGCTGCCCACTTGTCCGCGAAGGGCTCGAGCTTCATCTCGTCCTCTGTTGGTCCATCCATCTCCAGGCGGTTGCGGTCAACAAAGGCGATCATATTCGTCGTGTTGAACTGGCCGGCGGACATGGCGGCCTCCCAGTTGGAGCCTTCATCGCATTCGCCGTCACCCAGCAGGCAGTAGGTAATGTAGGATTTCTTCTGGACGCGGGCCGCCAGCGCCGTGCCGACGGCGATGGAAAGGCCGTGGCCCAGAGAGCCCGTGGAGGCGTCAACGCCGACAACCTTATTGGAATCCAGATGGACGCCCATCTTGGAATTTGTCAGGTTAAAGGTTTTGAGCTGCTCCGGATCATTCCAGCCCAAGTCGCACAGTAGGCCGGCATAGCCGATGCCGATGTGGCCCTTGGAGAGGATGAAACGGTCGCGGTCCTCCCACGTGGGGTCGTCCTTCTTGATATTCATGTACTTGTAGTAGAGCACCGTCAGGATATCCATCGAGCTCAGGCTGCCTCCGATATGGCCGCTGCCCGCCATGAGGGTGGTATCCAAGGCTGTGTGCCTGAGCTGATTGGCCTTTGCCTCCAGATCAAGCCACTCCTGCTTTGTTAATGGCATGTGGAAATTCCTCCTTTATTTCATGTTTCTATATATCCGCGCTCTGCACGGTTGCGTGCCATTGACCGGCTGCCGTGAAAAGGCAGCCGGCGATTAATTTTGGTTAGCCGATCTCAGGATGGTTCTTGCGCAGGATCTTGAAGCACTCCTCCGCCACTTCAATCGTATGGTTGATGTCCTCATGCGTCAGAGAAGCATTGATGAAATGGTTGTGGTGAGAGGTGATAAAGATGCCGCGGCGTACCATGTCGGCAACCCACTCCTGATGCAGCATCAGGGAATCATCGTCCGCAATGCGCAGATAGAACAGGGACGGCATGCCGGATGCGATCAGATGGAAGCCGTGCTCCTGGCCGGCCTTGACAAGGCCCGTCGTCAGCTCGCGGCCGAGCTCGTCGAAGAGCTTGGGCGTGTTGAGCTTTTTCATCTTATTGATGCAGGCGATACCGGCCGCAAACGGCACGGCGCTCATCCAATAGCTGCCCGTGAAGGTGATGCCACTGACGACGTCCTTCAAAGATTCACGCCCGCACAGGGCGGATACGTTGTAACCGTTGGCCAGCGCCTTGCAGAAGCAGATGAGATCCGCCTTGAACCCGAAATAATGGTCAGAACCGGCAAGATCCATACGGAAGCCCGCGCGCACGTCATCGATGATGAGCACAACGCCGTTGTCGTCGCAGAGCTTACGCACCTTCTGCCAATAGCCTTCATCCGGGAAAAAGTTATCGGCGAAGTTGCCGTGCATATAAGGCTGGGCAATCAGGCCGGCGATCTCGCCCTTATAATCGGAGAACAGCTTTTCCAGCGCGGGATAGTCATTAAAGTCGACATAGAGGTTGTTGCAGACCTCTTCTTCCAAAATACCGGAATAATCGAGCTTCTGGGTCCATGGAGATACGCCGTGATAATATCCGTTGAAGAACACGATCTTCTTGCGGTGCGTTGCCGCACGGGCTGTCATAACGGCAAGAGAAGTTACATCGTTTCCGTTTTTGGCAAAGAATGCCCAGTCCGCAGATGCGACCGTGTCGACCAGCAGCTCCGCAAAATCCACCATAATGGAAGAGGGAATCGTCACGCAGTTCTCTTTCTTGAGCTGTTCGAGCGCCGCCTTGTCGACATCCTCGTCACAGTAGCCGAGCACATTGGGGCCATAGCCGCACATATAGTCGATATAATCGTTGCCGTCCTCATCCCAGAAGTGCGAGCCCTTCGCATGGGAGGAATACAGCGGGAATGCATTATTGGGGATATAGCAGCCTTCGGACGGGCCCTGATGGCCGTAGATGCCCGATGGGATGACCTTGAGCGCGCGGTCAAATGCGGCGCGGCTCTTTTTATATGTATTCACTTTAAAGCTCATTTCTGCCACCTCCTGAGTTACGCCAAATAGATGGACACGCGGTCCAGAATTCGGTTGACATTATCAATCATATTAATCATACCGCTCATCGCAATGGAGCCGTCGCAGATGCAGCCCATGGCGCTCACTTCGCCGCGCAGGAGCTGGCCCGCGATCTCAAGATTGCCAAAGGTCATCGCGGCGCGCGGCTTGTCGCAGCGCTCCTTGATGGTGACCATATGGTGATTGCGCACGCGCAGGGTCACGCCGATATCGCCGCCTACATTCATCGCGATATCGCCATCCGGGATCAGGCCTGTGCTGAAGATACCGCTCTTGTCATGGTTCGCCGCCTGAGAGATTGCGACAGCTGCCGTATAGAGCGTCAGACGCGTGCTGATAGCGCGAAATTCGGGATCCTTCATGTCCTCAGCGTCCGGACGCAGATACTTTGCCAACAGGTCGGTCAGCGGAACAAAGCTCTTGAGCAGAAATTTCAGATGCACAAACCCCTTGGAGGGGATCGGCGTCGTTGTACCGTCGAGCAATCCGTTGAACTTTTCGCAGGAGCTAAAGGGAAGCTTTACGTCGCATTTTTCAACGCCTTCCTCCATCCTGCAACGTCCATTTTTGAAGGTGATCGTGGCGGCGGGGCCTCCCTTTACCTCAAAGCCGATGGAAATGGGCTTTTTATTGGTCAGGAGCGCACCGGCGCTGGGATCCAGCGCACACAGATTCTCCAGCGTGCCGAGAACGCCGAACAGGTTGATGTACGCCATGGTTTTGGTGTCGGTCGTCGTTAACAAGGTACCTTCCTCCTTTTTCGAGTGAGTGCTCATTCTATTACTATCGAAACATATGCGGGTTCCCACCCGCATATGAATTGAAGCCGATAAAAAACAGTACAGGCACGATATTCTCTGTATATTTGTCTATTATTTTACTAAAATTCAAAGAACATGTCAACGCACTTTCGTCATTCTGACAGTCAAAGAAATCAATTAAATTCTGTGCGAAATGACCAATTAAATCCTTTTTCTCTTCTTCCTCCAATTTTTACAAGCCCGCTCCGCAGCTTTTCTGCAGCTTTCATGCTGTCAGTTCAGTGTAACCAGATTGGCATGGGGCGGGGTCGTGGCAGGCGTCAGGCGATGGAAGGGCTGCAAAAAAAATTGATCTGGCCGGCCGCTAAAAAGTGTATGCGACAACGGCACGATACGCAAATAAATATTTCTCCCGTGTTTTTTATAATTTTATCTTTATAGAAACTGCGTGTACGTGTAAAGTATCAGTAAACAAGGGGCAACAGCGCGCCCGGCAGAGACCCCCGGCATCGCCCTCAAAACCGTTGTTGCCCCTGTTCACCGATGCTAATATTTATTGTGTACATCCTCGGCAAAGCACATCAGATCTTTGAGCTCCAAAACCGTGCCGTCGTCGAGCACGGCTTTGCCGGACATCCGCCCGAACACCTGATGCTGATCCGTAACAATGAGCTTCACATCGATCTTTGCCGCGCGGTCCAGCACTGGGACAAAATCCATTTCAAACCGCCCATCCGAGGAGGTAAACGTCCAGGGTTTCATATAGTCGCTCTTATCGATATGGAATTCGATATCATCGAGCTTATGACATTGCCCATCATAAAAAAGCATATTTTCGCTCGCCGCGCTGGTGTCGCCGAAGCCATAGCCGATATTGAAGCCAAAGGGCTTCCCATTGACGATCCCGTTGCCGGAGCCCCAGTACCAGCGGTTATCATAGGTCCATACGCCGCGGCCCCAATCGAGCGTGCCGAAATCCGTCTCCGGATGAAAGACATATTCTTTTCCGTCAAAGATCGCCTTTCCGCTCGCGCGCATACAGTTGATCTTTTGATTGTAATAAAAGGCTGTCTTTCTCTCCTGCCACGGCGTTGCGATCACCATAGTGTCCATCGGTGGCTGCTCGAGTGTGATATCGCAGGAAAAGGGCTTACCATCGCAGAAATTTTTGAAATCACAGCGGATGCGGCGTTTTCCATCGGTCTTGATAAATTCCATCGCCAAACGCTTATCCCGGTAAACGACATTTCCTTTGGCCGAGGTGGAGGGCATCTTCATCTTTCCCATCGGGAAGGCGTTGAGAATGGTCTCCGTATGCTCCCAGGGCTTTGTAAAATCGAGCAGAGAAACGGACTGCAGCCCGATATACCCATCGTCGGACAGGGTGAAGGCGCAGGCGAACCGGTCGCTGAGCACCAGATAATAATCCCATTCCTTGATGCGGAATTTCGGCGCCCTGATCGCACCGCGGTCATATACCTGCACCAGGTCTTTCGACCAGCCCGGCTCAACCAGACGGCCCTGTACGTCTAAAAGCTGATGCCTCTTAGTCACCTCATGATTTCTCAAATCCAATCACTCCTCTCAAATTGCCTATCATTTCCTATCGACATTATAAACAATTCCGGATTGAAAATAAATGCTTTTTCATAAATATCTCTGGTTTTTCGGAATTCCATGTTTCAGGCTGTTTGAGAGAAGCACTTTTTTGCTTTCCAGTATGTGAGAGCATCCCGTTTTCCGCCGGGCCGCCCCTGAAAAAATATGTCAAGCCCTTGCTTTTTTCGTCTGTTATGTTACAATGAGAAAGACAAGGAACCATACTGATGGGAAATGGGTTCTCCAATTATCGCCCTTTTCCGCCCGGTTCTGAACAAAGAAGGAGGTACATCATCCATGGCATATGTAATTTCTGACGAATGCATTTCCTGCGGTGCCTGCGAGGCAGATTGCCCTGTTTCTGCAATCTCCGAAGGCGACGGCAAGTATGTTATCGATGCGGATACCTGCATCGACTGCGGCGCATGCGCCGGCACCTGCCCGGTAGGAGCGCCTCACGAGGCATAAATCGCAAGGTATTTCAAAGGACGGGAAGAGGAGCTTTCGAGCTCCTCTTTTTGTTTTGCAATTTTTCCAGAGGCGGCTGCAACAATTTTGTGCCTTACTGACACTATTGATACGAGGGACGGAAAAGGGGGATGCTTTTCATGGCAAAACCGGAAATTCGATTGGTGGAACGGGCAAAGGCCGGAGATGCAGAGGCCTTCGGGCAGCTCTATACCCAATATGCGCAGGACCTTTATCGCTTTGCCTATTACTATCTGGGTTCCCGCGAGGAGGCGGAGGACGCCGTTCAGGATGCCGTCTGCGCTGCTTTTCAAGGGGTCGGCGCGCTGCGCAGCGCCGCTTCCTTCAGGGCTTGGCTGTTTTCCATTCTCGCCAATACCTGCAAGCACCATATTGCAGCCGTAAAAGAGCGGCGTCTAACCACGCCGCTGGAGGAGGCGCGCCATCTGGGCGAGGGCGAATGCTCTGAAGCACTTGCGCTCGCATTGGAGCTGCGGGCGGCCATCTATGCGCTCAGTGACGAGGAGCGCAGCATAGTCCTACTCTCCGTCATCGGCGGTTATAAAAGCCATGAAATTGCTAAAGCCCTCTCCTGCCCGCCTGGCACCGTCCGCTCGAAGCTTTCCCGAACCCTTGCGAGGCTTCGCCTGACTGCAGAAAAGGAGTCCTCATGATGAAGAAAAAGCGTAACAGCCAGACTGACCTGCTTCAAAAGGCGCTCAGGCCTTTGGATCAAATCAATACACTCCCCCCCTCCCTTGCCCCTGCGCAGATTTCCGCCCTCCTGCGGCAGCAGGAAGCGCCCCGGGCGGCAAAGAGCCGTGTTCTTACCCTGCGCCATGTGGCGGTGGCCGCGGCCGTGCTGGCAATCGTCATTGGCGCCATTGCGCTGTGGAAGGGCCTGCCGTACCTGGAGGTTGTCAATCAGGAGAGCGGCGACGCCGCCCCTCTGATAGAGGTCCTGCAGGACTATTCAAAGATTGAGGCATACTTCCAGGCACTCAAAGATAATCTTGAGGAAGGATCCTACGGCCCTCCCGGCGATCAAGCCGTTGCCGAAGCGCCGGCAGAAAGCATCCATCCCACCACAAAGGGCGATGTTCCCAAGGCGGGCGCTTCTGCCACCCCGAATGCCAACGCCAATTTCGCTTCGAAAAACAACGCACAAACAGCATATGGCAAAACCAATACACAAATTGCCGATGTCGACGAAGCCGATATCCTAAAAAACGACGGTGCCTGTCTCTATTTCGCCCCCTCCGGAGGCACAAAGATCCAGATCATCGCCCCCCGGCCTGCTGGTTCGATGAAGGTGCTCTCCACGATTTCCGTCCCACAGGAATCTGGCAAAAGCCTGTCCGTTTCCGAGCTCTACGTCAAGGGGAACCGTCTGATTGCCGTGTGCAATCTTGCGGATGCCAGCACTGCCGGCAAGCAGGGCATCAGTGCGGACGCCGTTTATAACAGCTGCATGATGCCCGTTTTCAACGGTGACGCACGAATCCTGATCTATGACATTGGAGACCGCTCCAAGCCGAAATTGCAGCGCACCTTCACGCAGGACGGCGGGATTCTTTCCACCCGGATGATCGATGATACGCTGTATCTCGTCACACAGTATACCGTGGCGCTGTCCGGTGATGGCGAGCTCAAAGGCTATATTCCCACCACGACAAACAATGGGGAGCCCCCCAAAAAGCTCAATGCCGCCGATATTCAGATTCTTCCGGATGCGAAAACGCCCAACTATCTGGTCGTCAGTGCTCTGGATACCAGAGATGAGGCAAAAGAGCCCGCCCGCAAGGCCGTTCTCGGCAGCGGAGATCAGGTGTACTGCAATACAGACGCCCTGTACACAGCATCCTCTGCGTATGACGGCGAGACGGAGTTTACCACGATTTTCGGCTTCCCGTTCACGGAGGATGGTCTCGGCAAAAGCGTTACCGGCCGGGTACGCGGCCACATCCTCAATCAGTTTTCCCTCGACAGCTTCCACGGCGCACTGCGTATCGCTACCACGGAAACCGTAAAGGGAGCCTCCAGCAGCCGGATCACCATTCTGGATTCATCCCTTAAAACGCTTTCCTCGCTTGCCAACATTGCGCCTGGAGAAGAAATTTATGCGGTGCGCTTCCTCGGCACAAAGGGTTATGTCGTCACCTTTCGTCAGACCGACCCGCTCTTTGTCATCGATCTATCTGATACGGGCGCGCCGAAAATTCTCGGCAAGCTCAAGATCCCCGGCTTTTCGAGCTATCTCCATCCGGTTGGTGAAAACCTTCTGCTCGGCATTGGCCAGGATACGGATCTCCAGGGAACCACGCGCGGCGTAAAGCTTTCCCTATTCGACGTCAGCAACCCGGCGAAGCCAAGGGAAGTCGATAGCCTGATCCTGCCAAACGGCACCCACACCGATGCACCCTCGGAATATAAGAGCATCCTTTTCCTCCCGGGGCAGAATTCGTTTGCCCTCCCGATCTATCAGGAGGAATTTGACCAGTCCTTCCACGCCTATTATCAGGATTACCGCTATTGCATCTTCTCCATCCAAAAGAATCAGATTAAACTCCAGCATACGCTGCGCAACTACACGAAGGAGGAGCTGCGCTCCGAAAGCTACAGCGTCAACAGCGCTATCCTGCGCGGTACCTATATCGATGACACGCTCTATACGCTCTCGAATGGACGCGTTTGCGCATTTTCTCTCTCCTCCGGCCAGAACTCGACTTCTAGCTGTAAACAAGGAGAAAACAGCGCCGCCCGGCAGCCTCAAAACCACGTTTGCCGCGTTCTCGGCCTCGGCTGGCAGCAAAAGGCGAGGCGGATAGCGCCGGCTGAGGTCCCCGGCGTTGCCCGCAAGACCGTTGTTGCCTCTGTTTATCAATGCTTGTAAACCTTATATTCACACACATTCTAAACCTGACCAGACGAAAACGGCTCCGGAACCCCGGGGCCGTTTTCACCTTTCCGTCCTTTGAAAAAGGCAGCGGCAGGACTGATTTTGTCCAGCATTTTGGACAGCCTAACAGCAGGGAAGGATCAAACTCTGATCGATGCCGAAAAGGGGGAGCCTATGACTGAATCCAAAAAAACCTATCGTCTGCCCACTGCGATTGCCATGATTGTCGGCATTTGCATCGGCTCAGGCATCTTTTTCAAAAGTGACAACATCCTCGCTGCCACCGGCGGCAGCGTCTTTCTCGGCATTCTCGTATTTCTCCTGGGCGCCATCGGCATCATCTTCGGGGGATTGAGCATTGCGCAGCTGGCGGCGCGCACCAGCCGTTCCGGAGGGATCGTCGCCTATGCCGAGGAATTCGTCGGGCCCAGCTTTGCGTGCGGGGCCGGCTGGTTTCAGGTGTTTCTATATTTTCCCACGCTTGTCGCCGCCATATCCCGCGCGGTAGGGTATTATTTCTGCAGCCTGTTTCCGCTCACGGACACGCTGGGAACGCAGTACCTGATCGGCTTTCTCTTTTTCACCCTCTGCTTTCTCTGGAATAGCTTCTCTGCCAGGCTGGGCGGGTTTCTTCAAAATGCGGCAACCATTCTGAAGCTGATTCCACTTCTGATCGTCGCTGTCTGCGGACTGTTCTTTGGAAATCCACGATCGGTCTTTTCCATTTCTTCCGGCAGCCTCGCATCAGCGGGCTGGCTCTCCGCCATCGGGCCGATCGCCTTCGCCTACGACGGCTGGATTATCGCGACCGCCATCTCTCATGAGGTAACTCATTCGGAGCGGAATATGCCGCGCGCGCTTTTCATTGCCCCGCTCTTCGTCACCGCCGTCTATATCTTGTATTTCCTCGGCGTTTCAAGCCTGCTCGGCCCTGAAACGATCCTGTCTCTGGGCGACCGGCATGTCGCCCTGCTCGCGGAGCGTCTACTGGGGATATCCGGCGCAAAACTGATGCTTCTCTTCATCTTGATCGCTGTGGCAGGAACGCTCAACGGCGTGATTCTCGGCTATCTTCGCCTGCCGTATGCGCTTGCGCAGCGGGGTATGCTACCTTTTTCGCGCATCTTTGCAGGTCCCTCCCCGCTGATGCGCGCCCTGCCGGGCTATACGGCCAGCTGCATCTGGACGGCGGTTAATTTCTGTAGCGATCGGTATATGTGGCTTCCCAATGCGGACGTTTCAGAAATTCCGATCGTTATGGGCTATCTGCTCTATGCCGTGCTGTATGGCCAGGTCATCCGCCTCTGGCGGAGCGGGCAAATTGACGGGCCGCTGCGCGGCGCCCTGATTCCCGGTCTGGCGCTGCTCGGCGCGGGGATCGTCCTGTGGGGCGGGCTGCAAAGCCGGGCGCATCTGTTCTATGCGGGCTTCTGCCTTCTGGTGATCGCTATGGGCGTCCTCTATGGCCGAAAAATCCATAAGCCCGCATAAACGAAAAGGACACATTGCAAAATGTAAACATACACATTTGCAACACACCCTTTTTCTTCCCTATGATGGGTATTCGCTTCGCACCGGGCACCTTTTTTGTGCGTGTTTGCGCCATACACTTTTATTCTAGACCCAGAAAGACGTAGCAAAATGATTCACAAAACGAATATTCAGTATGAAATATCCTTACCCATATTCTAAAAAATTCAATCAGACGCACTATTGGACCATATCACCGTGATGGAAAACCGGTTTCCGTCCAGGGAAGCCGTGATCTCGCAACCCATCTGCTCAGCCAGCCGCTTTACGATCGCCAGCCCAAGCCCGGTGTTGCGTCCGCTACGCATCTGATCGCCGGTATAGAAGCGGTCAAACACATGGGGAACATCCTCTTGCTTTAGCAAATGTGTATCGTTGGTGAATACGGTGGATACATAGGCGTCCCTGCGCACGGTCACCCAGACCTCACTCTCTGCGTAACGCAGCACATTCTGCAGCAGATTGGCAAAAATACGCTGCGCAGCATCCGCATCCGCCAAAACGGCGGGCAGGTGCTCCGGCACATCGACATGCATCTTCAGCTTTCTGTGGGTAAAATCATCGTAGAAGGACGCCAACTGCGCGCAGAGAATCCCGCTCAGGTCAATTGGCTGCAGATTGACGTCGTATTCGTTTGCATCCAGGCGGGAGAGGTCGTAAAAACCGCTGATGAGCGTTTGCAGGGAGCGGGTGCGGGAGCCGATCACCTCCATAGCGTGCACACGTTCCTCCTGCGAAGTCCGGCTGTCCTGCGCGAGCTGCAGGTAGCCGAGGATCGAGGTCAGCGGCGTGCGCAGGTCGTGTGAGATATTCGCGATCTGCCGGCGCAGCTCCTTTTCCGCGAGCATGTGCTTGATCTCTTCGCTTTGTCGCTGGTCGAGCGTTTGGTTGATCGCCTCAAAAAGCGCTTCCATATCCCGATCCGGGGAGGAGAGGTGCAGGCGGCGGTTGCCGCCCTCCCTGTTGATCTGCGCCAGATCCCTGCGCGCCCTGCGGAGGTTGCTCCGCTGCAAAAAGAACAGGGCGGCAAACACCGCCGCCAATGCTCCAAATAGAATTGTCACCAGCATCATTGTTTCCGCCCTCTTCTTCAGTCAATTTATTTCATTTCCCTGCGCCGGAACAGCAGATAGCCGGCGATGGAAGAACCCGCGAACCAGCTGAGCCCCACCAGGATGCACCACGGGATGATCTCCGGCTGAACCGGCCGCGCGGCCGGGCCCGGGCCGCCCATCATGAACCCTGCGCCACCGGTCAGCAGAGAAAACTGCCTGCTGATCGTCAGCTTATAAATCGCCTCCAGCCACGGCCGAAGGCTTGCGAGCATGCCGAGCACCGGCCCGGGGAAGGAGAACACAAGCACGGCGCTCATGCCAAAAAGCGTGTTGCTGCGAAATGCAAAGACAAGCATGTTCAGAATGCCGAGCATGCCAAGCCACAGGGGCAGGGAAAGCGCTGTCTTCTGCAAAAAGAGGCTTACCGCCTGCCATTCGATCGGATCATGCGCGCCGAGCTGCGAGAAGACCAGCGCGCTCGCCGTATAGACCACCAGGATCCAGGCGACGATGACGAGCATCAGCACGATTTCCACGATCAGCTTGCCAAAATACATCTCTCCGCGGCTGATACCGAAGGAGATGGGGTTTTTGAGCGTCCCATATTTATACTCGTCGGAAAATACCGCGTCCACCACCAGCGTGAGGATGGCGAAACACATCGGCATCAGCATGATGCCGAGATAAAACGGATAGGCGGAGTTCATTTTCCCCGAGATGGAAAACACCATACGCACCAGGGCATTCCCGGCAATGCACAGCAGCGTGATCACTGCCAGCGAAATCTTCGTATATTTTCTGCGAAAGGTTTTATAAAGCTCGCCGCTAATATAGTTAAGCATCTTTCCGATCCCCCTCTCCGATAAGCGAGAGGAAATATTCCTCCAAGTTCGAGCCCTGGTTAACCACGCTGGAAATCTCTACCCCATTGGCGGCGAGAACATGCGTCACCTGTGCTGGGGCATCGAGGTAATCATACAGACGCAGCCGCCCGCCGGGAAGCACCTCGAAATTTGTGCAGCCCAGCTCCCGCTCGACGGCAACGGCGGCCTTTTCCGCGCTGTCCACCGTGATTTCCAGGCACTCCCGGCAGCGCTCGCGCAGCATCTTTTCAGAAATTTGCTCGATCAGCTTGCCGCGATGGATAAAACCATAGCAGGTTGCCAAGCTTTCCAGCTCGCTGAGGATGTGGCTCGAGATGAGCACCGTCACCCCGTTTTCCTCGCACAGCTTTTGAATCAGCGTGCGAAAATGCGCAATGCCCATCGGATCGAGCCCGTTGATCGGCTCGTCGAGCAGCAGCAGCGCGGGATGATTCATCAGCGCGAGGGCGAGCCCCAGCCGCTGCTTCATGCCAAGGGAAAAATCCTTAAACTTTTTTTTGCCCGTATCGCTCAGCTCCACCTGCCGGAGCGCTTCGTCAATGCAGCCCTTACCTGCGATCCCGCGCTGGCGGCGGTAATATTCAAGATTCTCCTGCGCCGTGAAGAACGGAAAGAAGCTCGGCGTTTCCACAACCGCACCTAGGTTTGCACGCATGCGGTCGACGCCCTGAGGCGAAGTTTCTCCAAATAGCTCCAATTCCCCGGAAGTGGGGAACGTCTGGCCGGTCACCATCCGCAGCAGCGTCGTCTTGCCAGCCCCGTTTTGACCGACAAGGCCGTAAATCTGCCCCTGCTGAAGTGTGAGGCTGACCTGGTCCACTGCATTCGCGGAGCCGTAGCGCTTTGTGATTTGGCGGGTCGCCAATAGTGTCTGCGCCATATTCCTTCATCACCTTTCCTGGTTTCGATCGCCCCGTCTCTCCGGGGCTGAATATAGAATATCGCGCCGGCAACAAGAAAGGCATAAAAAAGCTTAAAGAAAGTTTAAAGATTGCCTGCGACCATTTTCCAACGATTCTTTTCGGGCGGCAGGCATAAAATGCTGAATATAATCTGTTTCCTCCGGCCTCAATCCTCCTGCGCCATCTTAAAACCGATTCCCCAGACCGTTTTGATATACTCCCCGTCCGGATCCGCTTTATGAAGCTTGGCCCGAAGGTTGGAGATGTGCACGTTTACCGTGTTATCCTCCCCGTAATACGGCTCTCCCCAAATCTGCTCGTAGAGATTCTCCCGGGTGAATACGCGCCGCGGATAGCGCATCAAAAGCTCCAAAATCGCAAATTCCCGCGCTGTTAAAGAAAGCTTATTGCCATTAGCCTTCGCCTCCAGCGTCTCGCAGTCGAGCGTAAGCCGCCCGATGTGCAGCCGGGCCGATTGCTGCGCGGGGGAAAAGAGCCTGTACCTTCTGAGCTGCGCCTCCACCCGGGCGAGCACCTCTTCATTCTCAAAGGGCTTGGCAATGAAATCGTCCGCGCCGAGCCGCAGGGCATTTACGCGCGCATCCAGCCCCGCCTTCGCGGAAATCACGATGATCGGCATCGTTTTCTCCGCGCGCAGCCAGGCAATCAGCTCCTCGCCCGCCAGGCCGGGGAGCATCAGGTCTAAAAGCAAAAGATCGTATTCCCCCATTTGCAGGCGCAGCTGTGCCTCCGTCCCGGAGAATGCGCTGTCTGACCAGTAACCCGCGCCGGACAAAATTCGGCAGAGCAGTGCATTGATATCCGAGTCGTCCTCCACGACCAGAATGCGGCAGGCATCCATATCCGTCATCCTTTCTGAATGCATCTGTTACCGAGTATACACAAAATGCAGGAAAAAATCAAAAAAGCCGCTGCAAAATGCATTCCATTGAACCAATAGGCGTTGAAAGAAATGCCTCTTGTGATCGGATAAGGCCTTGAACCGATCCAAATAGTACGGACCATATAAAAAGGCTCAAAGCAGAAAGGTTAAGAAAAACTGGATAGAATAGTCAAACGGGATAGGGCTTAACCATCCCAGCGCAGAATGGATGCGTTTGGTGTTATAATGGGTTTCAATGTATGGAAAAATATCGAACCGGGCTTGTTCGGAATTGTCATCATGGGAGTCTGAAACAATCTCTAATTTGGAATTCGGTTAGCATCGGTGAACAGGGGCAACCACGCTGCAGTGCCCCTTTTAAGGACGAAATCGGTATATGTGAGAAAATAGGCGGCTTGCATTGTGCGTTTGAATCCCGTATACTGAAGAAACAAGCCCCATTTGAGGAGGAATTTTTCATGTCCGCTCCACTGGCCGACCGCTTGCGTCCGCAGTCGCTCGACGATATCGTCGGGCAGCGGCATCTTCTGGGGGAGGGAAAGCCTCTGCGCAATATCATCCTCTCCGGCGAGCTGCCCAATCTCGTCTTTTACGGCCCCTCCGGCGTGGGCAAGACGACGCTTGCGGGCATCATCGCCCGCACCACGAACCGCCGCCTGCACCGGCTCAACGGTACCACCGCCTCCACGTCAGATATCCGGGATGTCGTTGCCGAGCTCGATACGTTTGCTGCGCCCAACGGGATTTTGCTGTATCTCGATGAAATCCAATATTTCAATAAAAAGCAACAGCAATCCCTGCTGGAGCATATCGAAAACGGTAAGATCACACTGATCGCCTCGACCACGGAAAACCCGTATTTCTATATCTATAATGCGATTCTCAGCCGGTCCACCGTGTTTGAATTCAAATCCGTCGAACCGCAGGAGATCGAGCGCGCCGTGCAGCGTGCCTTCTCCTTTCTGGAGGAGGAGCGCGGCGAAAAGATTCTGCCGGAGGAGGGCGTCGTCCCCTATATCGCGCAGGCTTGCGGCGGTGACGTGCGCAAGTCCATCAATGCGGTGGAGCTCTGCGTGCTGGCCTCCCCGATGCCCGCGCCGGGAGAGCCGCGCACGGTCACGCTTGAGCACGCGAAGGAGCTTTCCCAACGCAGCGCACTCCGGTATGACCGGGCGGGAGACGAGCATTACGATATCATCTCCGCCTTCCAGAAATCCATGCGCGGCTCCGACCCGGATGCGGCTCTGCACTATCTTGCACGGCTCCTGGAAGCTGGCGATTTGCCCAGCGCCACCCGCCGGCTGATGGTCTGCGCCTGCGAGGATGTGGGCCTTGCCTATCCAATGATCATCCCAATTGTCAAGGCGGCAGTGGACACGGCGCTGCAGGTCGGCCTGCCCGAAGCGCGCATCCCGCTCGCGGATGCGGTGGTACTGGTAGCGACAGCCCCAAAGTCCAACAGCGCCTATGAGGGAATCAATCGTGCCATGGATGACGTGCGCCGCGGAAAAAGCGGGCCGATCCCCCGCACGCTGCAAAATGTCCACTACGACGGCGCAGACAATCCGAGGAAAGGGCAGTTTTACGAGTATCCCCATGAATATCCGAATCACTGGCTCCCGCAGCAGTATCTGCCCGACGCGCTGAAAAATGTCCGCTATTACGAATATGGGGAAAATAAGACCGAGCAGGCCGCAAAGAGCTACTGGGACAAGATCAAGGGCGGGCAGCGCTGATAAAACCAGATGGCAAGGGGGAAACAATGTGGAAGCCATCCGTCGATTGCAATTGCTCAATCGGGACATGCTGAAACTGATCGCCGCAGCTGCAATGCTGCTCGACCATATCGGCTGGCGCTTTCTTGTTTTTTCTAGCCCTTTGGCGCAGCTTTTTCATACTGTGGGCCGCATCACGCTGCCAATCATGTGCTTCTTTATCGCGGAAGGGTACAGCTATACGCACAGTAAGAAGAAGTATGGCCTGCGGCTTTTGCTCTTTGCCCTGCTTTCGCAAATTCCTTACGCCATGTTTCAGAGAAATCCCTGGTACACGCCGGACCTGAATGTGATCTTTACTTTGCTGTTCTGCTTTCTGGCAGTACTTTCCTATGACAAAATCCAGAACGGTACGCTCCGGTGGATTGCGGTCCTCAGCTGTACCGCTGCTACCTGGTGGTGCGACTGGCCAGTCACCGCCGTATTGTTTGCGCTCACCTTCTGGATATTCCGGGAGGATGAAAAGAAGCGGACAGCGGCCTTCTCCGCTGTGGCAATTTTCTATTTTTGTTTTACGCTATCCGAAAAGCTGGAGGCGGGCTGCGGCCTGATATCCGGCCTGCTCTCCAATCTCTTTACACTCGGCGTTTTTCTGGCACTTGTGCCGCTTCTGCTCTATAACCATCATAAGGGGCGTTTTTCAGAGGGCAAATGGGGAAAGTGGTTTTTTTACCTGTTTTACCCAGCCCAGCTGTTGCTGGTTGCCCTGCTCTGAGAAAAAGAAAGGGAATGAAATTTTGTAGGATTGTCAAACATATTGGACAGCGAAGTCGTGGGGAGAAAGCCAATGAAG
>DAWDUP010000003.1:0-9044 GCA_052346825.1 Candidatus Fimivicinus sp.
GCCGAACGGAAAAGGGAGGGCCCGCGCGGCCTGAGCGCGTTCCAATTCTTCTTCCCTTGTCAAGGCAATCAAAAAAGGCAAGTGTAACGTAGAAATTTTACGAAATGGTTCTTGTGCATTTGGACGAAACGGTATCTTTTTTTTCGACATGCTGAAGCGCTTTGGCTGTAAAATCACAGCCGGACCTTTTAAAATACACGGAATGTTAAATCAGGGATGCATAGCATCGGTAAACAAGAGGCAACAGCGCCGCCCGGACTGCCTGCCCGCGCCCTGTTGCAGCCGCCTGACCGGCCAGGCGGCAGACATGGATCAGTTCAGTGGCTTTTCTGAATGGTTTGCAGATAACCAGTGGCTACGATCAGAAGCAGCGCGGCGAGAATCAGCGTATCTACCATATCAATGTTCATCCTTTCGCTGGCGCCGGCAGTTCGCCCGATTCTGTGAGTTGACGAGATCAGCCAGAAAAAACGGACAAAACCGCCGGATACACCCATACGGGCGGCGGACAGACAATTGATACGGGCGACGCATACATATATTACAATAATATTACATTAATGTCAATGATTATCAAACAAAAAGGGGAAAGGGTGTTTCTGATCGAAATAAACGTTCTGCGGAGATGCAGCCTGGCACTATTTTGTCGTATGCAGGCGAAACGGTCGGTATCCGCTCAAGCATTCGTATTCTCTCTATATATGGTACTTTCGGAGGGGGGAGCGGCTCGATCAAATCCTTTTCCACAGCGGTGTGGCGTTACGTCCCACATAGGTTCCTACTGTGTTGGCCGATTGATTTTTATCATCCGCGCTGTGTGAGGATACTGTGCCACTATATGCCGATGTGCACAGTATGAACTGATGACATTGAGCGAAGGCGACAGGATCCGACGCTATAAAAACAAGCTCAGCTCCCTGAAGGCTTTCAGAGAGCTGAGCTTTGTGTGTGTAAAGTTATAAGGGAACAGTTCTGGTCAGTCCAGTAGCTTAACTGTCTGATAGCCGTCCTCACTGAAATAGACAAACAAGTGCTTCTCAATCTGTTTACCGCTCTCGAACTGCGCGGTGACGGTGATGGTAGAGGAGCCGAAATCCCCGTAGGAAAAGGGGCCGGGATCATAAATCTTTCGATAATCCTCCTCGTTGGGCTCCCAGTTAATCATCGCATTTTCCTGCGGGCGCAATACGGTGATCGAGCGCCCGGCAAGCCGTGGAAGCGGGTCCTCGGTCCAATCGGCGCGCAGCGCGCAGAAAACAGCGCCCTCCTTTGACGATTGCAGGATGAAAAAGCCGCAGCCGGATAAGTCGATTTGACCTCCCTCAAAATAGTGATCCCGGAGGAACTGGTACCTGTGATCCTTCAGGATATTTTCAAAATAGGCTGCGTCCCCTGCCTGTGCATGCGCCAGGGCATCCTGATAGGGAATTTCCGGGGGGAGGAAGATACAGGACATATAACGGGAGTCCGCAGGCTGCCCGCTGTTTTGAAACAGCAATTTGCTCAGGCGCTGATAGGAATCGGGATAATAGACGAGCTTTCCGTTGTCGCAGGAAATGGTGTAGGACTGTAAGCCCTCTCCCTGGACGCCGAGCGCACTTTGCTGCTCCTTGCGGATTTCAAAGCTCTCCACTTTTCCGGTTTTGTCCGAGATATTTGGATAATCGCGCCAGATCCCCCACATAGAAAGCTTGACCTCGACATTTGGCTCCAATTCCAGGGCACGGTCCGGCGTGGAAGTGTTCCCGGAAGCGAAAAGGTGGAGCTGTGCGGTTTCTACCACCTTCGGGCTCTGTTCCGATGTGCGCCCGGTGAGATGCCAGATCGCGCCGCACCCGGCGACAAGCAGCACCGCCGCGAGTGCCGCCGCTGCAGCCCGCTTTGCGGGGAAACGGCGCCTGACAGGAGACGCTGCCTCGGACAGAACGGTATGTAATATTTTTTCACGGTCAGGCAGGTGATCATCAATCGCCTGATGAAATAGATTCCTTCGTTTCATGTTCAGCTACCTCCTGCCATTGGAATATCGCTTCCAATTTTTTCAGAGTGCGGTACAGGCGGCTTTTCACAGTGTTTTCATTCACATGGAGCATCTGTGCAATCTCCTTCAGGCCGATATCCTGCGAGAAATAGAGGATGAAAATCCGGAAGGTCAGCAGGTCCCCCCGTGACAGGTACTCCCAAATTTCATCACAGAGCACACAGTCGTCCGGGTCCGCTTCCGTTTCCAATAGCTCACGCTCGATTGCCTCAAAATTTTCCTCCCTGTCATGAGGAGAAAAGACGGGGAGACAGCTTCGCATCATACGGGTTGCGCCATAATGATGGTTGAGCTCATTGCGGGCGATGCGCATGACATAGTGATGAGGATTGCGCACCGTTTCTCCCGCCCGGCGCATGCGCTGGTAGAGGCCTAAATAGGTATTTTGCACCAAATCCCCAATATCTGAAGGGGAGGCACAGTGGCAAACGATATAGCGCAGCACGGCGTCATAGGTTTCTTCATATAGCTGGGTAAAAGCTGCATCCAACGCTTCCTGCGTCAACTTCCTCACCCTTTTCCCTCTTCAGATGATCTGTTTCGATGATAAACGTCCATTCTAATAGAGTGCGTTGAGCGGCAGTTAGTTTCCGATGGCGGTCATTTTGTTTTCTTTGGATTTACACTACTATATTGCCCTTTGCCCCCGGTTATGCGGAAAAAGCGATTAAACAGAAAAAAACGCCCGCTTACCGCGGACGATTCCCTCACAAAAGAATGGGTAACATAACCGGCACCGCACTATGCCATATAGCCCCGGGTTATCTGCTCGAGCTTTGAAATTTGCAGCCCGACGTCCTCCGGCCGGTGGGCGTCAGAGGCGGTCCGGACCCGGACACCCCTGCAGAACATCGCTTGCAGCAGGGCCGGCTCCATCCCAAGCCGTGCGCCGCTACGGCGGGCGATGCCGCTGCTTTGTTCGGCGTACATCCCGCTTTGCGCCAGCGCTGCGGCTAGCTTTTCATAAAATGGTTCCAGAGAAAAAGAGGGGTGGTGACCAAATAGCTTGGGACTGTCAGGATGCGCCAAGCCATCGTAAGCGCCGCATATGGATAGGGCAGTCAATCATAAAAATCCCCTTATGCTGTTCCCTAAAAATTCTGTTATCCCTGTGCCGTGATGGAAAGCTCCTCATAAAATTTTTCCTTTTTGATACGGCCTGCCGCGGAAATGGAAAGCTGGTCAAAGTGCAAAAATTCCCCCGCCAGCGTACGCACTTCTTCCAACGTGACCGCGCGCACGCGCTCCATAATTTCATCCGCGCTTTTTACCTCGTTATAGAGCAGCTCGCCGCGCCCCATCTGGGCAGCGAGCGACTGTGTGGATTCCAGATTCATAATCAGTCCGGAGAGATACTGCTCCTTTGCGCGGGCAAGCTCCCGCTGCGTGAGTGAATCTGCAAAGCTATTGACAATGCGGAAAACTTCTCGCAGGGCCGTCTTCTCATTATGGGGTGAAAGCGCCATATCGACGCCGAGAATACCTGCCTCGAGATACGAGGCCGAAAATGCTTCGATCTCATAGACCAGCCCCAATTCCTCCCGAATGCGCTGGTACAGCCGGGAAGAGGAGGAGGTGCCGAGGATCGATATGAGCAGGCGCATCGCAAAACGGCGATCGTCCTGCGCGCCGATGCCGGGCATTGCGAGTGCGAGCTGCGTCTGCTCAAAATCCTTTTTGCGCAGCGTGATACACCGGTGGTAGGCCGCTGCATCTGCGGCGATCGGATTGCCCGTATTGGCCGGGACGCCAAAATTCTTCTCGCATAACCGCACGATCTCATCCCGGTCAAATCGGCCACAGACCGCGGCCACCATACGTTCCGGTGTGTAGAACTGGCGCATATGGGCCTTCAAATCCTCCGGTGTCAGGGATATGACAGTTTTTCGTTCACCAAGGATATTGGAGCCAAGCATATCGCCCTGCCAGACGCCCGCATATAGGTTGTCTGCACAGATGTCCTCGGGGCTGTCCTCATACATATGCAGCTCCTCGAGGATAACGCCGCGTTCCGTCTGCAGGTCCCTTTCCGTCATGGCAGGTTGGGTGAGCATATCGCAGAGAATGTCAAAGGCGGTGCCGACATGCCGGTCGAGCGCGCGCGCATAAAAGCAGGTGTATTCCTTGGTCGTATATGCATTCAGCACGCCCCCGATTTCATCCATTTGCTCCGCAATCGCCAGCGCAGAGCGGCGGGTGGTTCCTTTGAACAGCATATGCTCAATAAAATGGGAGACACCTGCGGTTTGCGGCGTTTCATAACGCGAACCGCTTCCGACCCAGATGCCCATGGTGGCGCTGTGCGCCCAGTCCACAGGCTCTAACAGGATCCGGAAGCCGTTTGTTAAAGTTACTTTTTCCATTTTTAATCCCGTGCCTTTCCAGAGATCTTTTTTATTATACAGGATTTCAAACAAAAATCAAGATGGATTTAACCCATAAAGAGGACATAATTACAGACTTTACCAGATATTTTTTATTACCTAAAAAGAGATAAAATTGTTTCCGATTCTTTGACAAATTTTCTTTGCTTTTTACATATAAATCTGATAAACTAATAGGCGTTTCCATAAAAAACGGAAGGGAGGTTACTTATGCTCAAAACCACAAATAGGCATGTTGGTATCTTTTCTTTTATCGGGAATAATATTCTGATGTTTATTTTTACATTGGCGTTTGGTGCGCTGATTACCTCGCGTGGAATTGATCTGTCGGCCGTAACGCCGGCGAAGATTTTTTTCTCCGCAATGTACATAGGACTGGTGTTTGTCGTATCCAGCGTGTGCGGTTACCACAATAACCGCGGCGGGCTGATTGCGCTGCTGCTGGTGTCGCTGTATCCAATCGTCGGAACGATTGGCTCCACGATGGCGGCGCAGGCGGGTGTGAGCCTGTCAGGTGCTGCAATACCGTTCTATTTTGTGTTTCTCGTTAGCAGCACGCCCCTGATGCCGGTGATGGCGGCGGCCAATCTAACGCAGCTTTACGGCATTGAGCTGCTGGCGGTCTTTATCGCGCAGAGTCTTTTGATCGTAGCAGTCTGGCTGGCGGCAAGGGCCTGGCGGAAAATGAAGAGAAGGTTTGGAATTGATGAAAAAGCGGATAACGCAATAAAAGTTTCATAAAAGAGCTCTATTGCCGCCGGCAGGAATGCAGGCGGCATTTTTTTGAGAGGAACAGCAGGCGGGTCGGTTTTACCGGCCCGCCTGCTGTAGTGGTAGATCATCTGTGAATTATGCGCCCTGTGCGCAGGGGTGATCGAACTGGCTGTTGTATAGCTTCGCATAGAAGCCGTTTTTCGCCATCAGCTCGTCGTGTGTGCCCTGCTCCACGATGTCGCCGTCCTTCATACAGAGGATGAGGTCCGCGTCGCGGATGGTGGAGAGACGGTGCGCGATAATAAAGCTCGTGCGCCCCTCCATGAGATGATCCATCGCCTCCTGGATCAGCAGCTCCGTGCGGGTGTCGACGGAACTGGTGGCCTCGTCAAGAATGAGGACTTTCGGATTGGACAGAATCGCGCGTGCGATGGTCAGAAGCTGCTTCTGGCCCTGTGAGACGTTGCTCGCCTCCTCGTTGAGCACCATATCATAGCCGCCAGGCAACGTCTTGACGAAGTGGTGCACCTGCGCCGCCTTCGCCGCTGCGATGACCTCCTCATCGGTCGCATGAAGATTGCCGTAACGGATGTTGTCTTTAATGGACCCGTTGTACAGCCAGGTATCCTGCAGGACCATGCCGAAGACCGAGCGCAGCTCATTGCGGGAGAAATTACGGATGTCATAACCGTCGATGAGGATGGCGCCCTCATTGACGTCATAAAAGCGCATCAGCAGCTTGACCATGGTGGTTTTGCCGGCGCCGGTCGGGCCGACGATGGCCACCTTCTGGCCGGGCTGGATATTGGCGCTGAAATCGTGGATGATGATTTTATCGGGTGTGTAACCGAATTTCACATGCGCGAACTGAACGCTGCCCTTGACATGGATTAAGCTATCCGTATCTGGCGTGCTGTCGTCCGGATTGATATGAACCACGACCTCCTCTTTGCTCTCCTCCTCTTCCGCAAGAAATTCGAAAACCCGTTCAGCCGCTGCCGCGGTCTGCTGCAAAACGTTGCTGGAATTGGCGAGCTGGTTGATTGGCATCGTAAACTGGCGAACATATTGCATGAACGCCTGGATATCGCCCACGGTCATCGCGCCGTGTGCAGCGCGCCATGCGCCGAGGATGCAAACGGCCACCCAGCCGACATTGCCGATGAAATTCATCACCGGCATCATAATGCCGGATAAAAACTGCGATTTCCAGGCGGAGGAATATAGGGTGCCGTTGTATTCGTCAAAGGTTTGGACGGCGGCTTCTTCGCCGTTAAAGGCCTTCATGACCATGTGGCCGCCGTACATTTCCTCCACATGCCCGTTGACATGACCCAGATAGGCCTGTTGCTGCGCAAAGTATTTCTGTGAGCGCTTAACGATCTTCAGGATGAAGAGAAACGAGAGCGGCAGGATGCACAGCGCCACGAGCGTGAGCTGCCAGCTGATGGTGAGCATCATCACGAGAATACCAATAAAGGTAGCTGCAGAGGTAATGATCTGCGTCACACTCTGGTTGAGCGACTGGGTTAGGGTATCGATATCATTGGTCACGCGGGAGAGCACCTCGCCGTGAGTCACGCGGTCGAAATAGCTCAAGGGCATGCGGTTAATCTTCTGGACGATGTCGTTTCGCAGGTTGTAGGTGACCTCCATGGTGATGCCGGTCATGATCCAGCCCTGACCATAGGAGAAGAACAGGCTCGTCAGATACAGGGCGAGTAGCGTCAGAAGAATGCTTGCGATTGCGTTAAAGTCGATGCCGGTTCCTGTGCCGGTGATCTTGCCCATAATGCCGTTAAAAAGCTCTGTGGTTGCGTTGCCGAGCACCTTCGGCCCGACGATGGTAAAGACGGTGGAGGCAACGGCAAAAATCATAACGAGAATCAGGCGGAATTTATAGCGGCCGAGATAATGGAGCAGCTGCTTCATCGTGCCTTTAAAGTCCTTTACCTTGGGCTTCCCATGCGCCATGGCGGCAGGTCCGTGTCCTCTCATTCCAATTCCTCCTTTGACAGCTGGGATTGCGCGATCTCGCGGTAGGTCGGGCAGGTTTTCAGAAGCTCTCTGTGCGTCCCTTTTCCGACGATGCGCCCTTCGTCAAGCACGATGATCTGCTGCGAGTTCATAATGGTGCTCACGCGCTGCGCGACTATCAGTACGGTAGAGTCCCCTGTGTGCTCCTGCAAAGCCCGGCGCAGGGCGGCGTCTGTTTTAAAATCGAGGGCGGAGAAGCTGTCGTCAAAGATATAGACCGGGGCTTTTTTTGCAAGCGCACGCGCAATGGAGAGGCGCTGCTTCTGCCCGCCGGAGACATTGCCGCCGCCCTGTGCAATGGGCGTATGCATGCCCTCCGGCTTTTCCTGGATAAATTCCTGCGCCTGGGCGATTTCGGATGCCAGGGCAATGTCCTCCTCGCTCGCATCCGGCGCACCGTAGCGCAGGTTAGAGTCGATATCGCCGGAAAACAGGACGCCCTTTTGCGGGACATAGCCGATTTTTTCGCGCAGCTCATGCTGTGGGATTTTGCGCACATCTATGCCGTCAAAGAGAATTTCGCCCTGCGTCACGTCATAAAAGCGGGGGATAAGATTGATCAAGGTGGATTTCCCGGAGCCGGTGGATCCGATGAATGCGGTGGTTTCGCCCGGATTCGCGGTGAAGGAGATATCGCTGATCACGTCCTCGTCCGCGTTTTCATAGCGAAAGCACACATCGCGGAATTCGATCTCCCCGCGCGGATGCGCGCCGAGATGGACCGGCTGCTCCGCATCACGGATGGAAGGCTCGGTGGCGAGCACTTCGTTGACGCGGTTGACGGATACTGCTGCGCGCGGCATGAGGATGAAGGTCATGCAGATCATCAAAAATGCCATGACGATTTGTATCGCATACTGCATGAATGCCATCATATCGCCCACCTGCATGGCGGATTGCTCGATCTGATGCCCGCCTACCCAGACGATCACAAGGGACATCAGGTTCATCAGGAACATCATCGCGGGCATCATGAAGGCGGTGACGCGGTTGACAAAGCGGTAGTTACGGGTAAGCTTGCGGTTGGCAACTTCAAAACGGTCTTCCTCATACTTTTGCGTGCCGAAAGCGCGGATGACCATCATGCCGCTCAGATGCTCGCGCACGACGAGATTCAGACGGTCCACCAGCTTCTGGACGAGCTTAAATTTCGGCATGACGATCGCATAGATGACGGCGATAAACCCGATTAGGATCAGGACGCACACAGCGATGATCCAGCTCATGGACGTGCTCTTCGACAGTGCCATTACGACACCGCCCACGCCGATAATCGGCGCATACAACAGTGTGCGAGGCACCAAAACAAAAAGGAACTGGATCTGGTTAATATCGTTTGTCGTGCGCGTGATGAGAGACGCAGTCGAGAATTGGTCAAACTCCCTATTGGAGAACGAGGCGACCTTCTGGAAAACATCGTGGCGCATATCGCGGCAGATGCCGGCGGCAAAGCGCGCGGAGCAGAAGGTAACGCCGATAACGGAAAGCACCATACCGAGTGTCATGAGCAGCATTTTCACGCCCGTGATCAGAATGTAATTGCGTTCGATCTTATCTGTATTGACGCCGAGCTCCTGATAGAGCTGCTTGGTCATAACCACGCCCATCTGCGCGCCGATGGAATTGTCGGAGCCGGCCGCCGCCCGCTGCGCCTGCTCAAGCAGTTGCCGGGGCATGGTCTGGATCAGAGCGCCCATCGCATAGAGCTTAGACATATCCATTTCGGCAAGATCGGTCTGATCGGTCGAAATGCTCTGCCCGCTTGCCTTGGCCTGCGCCTGCAGTAGGCCCATCAGCGTCGTCATGCTGCGGCCATAGGCGGCTGCTGCGGTGGAATCATCTCCTGCGGCCAGGATTGCGACCGCCTC
>DAWDUP010000003.1:9054-38286 GCA_052346825.1 Candidatus Fimivicinus sp.
CTTCATATTGCTGCGCTTGATGCGAGCCGGGCTGCACAGTTTTGTAGCTCGCCTCCATCTGCGCTTTGTCCTCTGCCGTCATTAGCGTCTCGAAAAAGTCAAGGCCCTTCCGGCTGATTGCCTTGGGCGCCTGTTCGGAGATGCCGCCCTGCTGGATGCCGACATTGACGATATCGGACATCAGATTCGGCAGATTCAGATCGCAGGCCGCCTGTACAAATAGCAAGACGACGCAGATGAGAATTGGAAGCACATAAGGCTTTGCATAGTGCAAAAGCTTTTTCATTCGATCACCCTTTCCTTGCAGCGTACCCTGCACGCTGCCTCCGGGTTTCCTCCGGATAATAGTTAACATGATTAATTGATATTATAGTATCTAAAAATTAAGTGTCAAGATGAAATGGAGCAATTCCAGATTCTTTACAATCCGTTCATAATGAAAGCACACTTTTCATTCCATTCCTCCGTTTTTATGCTTGACAAGTGGTTCACAACGAGATAGACTAAAATTAATTAACAAATGCAATTAATTTAGGCGTTGGAGGCGGCTTGAATGGAAGAAATGGAATATGAGCTGATTGAGGCTTTGTTTGAGGCAAAGCACAGCCTGCACCAGGTGATCCATTTTGCCAATGTCCCACGTGGTACGTTCGCAGCGATGTTTTTGATCGATCAGATGAATCGGGAGCCGCAGCAGGAGCGGACGGTGCCGGGCGTGACGGTTTCCATGCTCAGCGAGCGGCTACACAATTCCCGCCCGGCTGTTACCCGGCTGATCAATGACTTGGAGGAGCAGGGCTATGTTGTCAAGCTCACAGCCAAACAGGACAGGCGCTTTGTCTACCTGATGCTGACGCCGGATGGGCAAGCGGTTTTGTCAGAGGCGAAGCGGACCTTTTTTACGGCGGTGCATCAGGTGACACGGCTGCTTGGAGAAGAAGACTCCCGCGAGCTGCTGCGGCTTTTGCGGCGTATTTCGGCGCTTCGGCTGCAACGGAAGGGATCAGATGCTGAGGCACATGAAACAACAGATAAAATCACATGACCGGAAACATGTTGCCGTGCTTGAAGAGGGTGATAGCGTTTCAGTGAAAATGTCAAAAAGCCGGGCAGCTCCTTCCACAGAGCTGCCCGGCCGTGTATTTTGCAATGGAAAAGTTTTATTCCAGCTCCTTCAGCGCCTGCTCCTCTTCCTTTGCCACGCGGATCTGCGTATCCTTCACGATACGGACATCCCGGCGGTGGATGGAAAGTGGGGCGGCATCCGGCCGCTTATTGAGCCGGATCTTAAGCATACCGGTCAAAAGATTGGTATCGATCACGACGCCGCGGCCCTCCTTAGTGTCCACGATCGCACCGTTTTTCGGCGTGACACGCAGCAGATGCTCATAGGCATTCTGCTCGTATTTTAGGCAGCACATCAGCCTGCCGCAGGTACCGCTGATCTTGACAGGATTGAGCGAGATGCCCTGCTCCTTCGCCATTTTAATCGAGACGGACTGAAAATCGCCCAAAAAGGTGCTGCAGCAAAACGGCCGCCCGCAGATGCCGAGCCCGCCGAGCAGCTTCGATTCATCGCGCACACCGATCTGCCTGAGCTCGATGCGCGTGCGGAATACGCTCGCAAGATCCTTGACTAGCTCGCGGAAATCGACGCGCCCGTCCGCTGTGAAATAAAACATGATTTTGCTGCGGTCGAAGGTGTATTCCACCTCTACGAGCTTCATCTCCAGCTTGTGCGCCGCAATTTTTTGCAGGCAGATCTGATATGCATCCTTTTCCTTGGCGCGGTTTTCCGCCACGATCTTTAAATCCTCCTGAGTAGCAGCACGGATGATCATTTTCAGCGGCTTTACGATCTGGTCGTCCGGCACCTCACGGTTGTCCATTGCGACCTCACCGCATTCGATACCGCGCGCCGTTTCCACGATGACATGATCCCCCTTGGAGAAGGGCTTTTCGTCCGGGTCGAAGTAATAAACCTTTCCAGCGCTCTTAAACCGGACGCCTACAATTTCGGCCATATATCTACAATTCCTCCATTATCATTGAATCTATCGCTATTTTCCCACCGCGCGCCTGAGCGTGCTGCAAAGCCGCGTGATGAGCAAATTTTGATTGGCGTTATGTAAAATACTGAGATTGAGAGCAGCCAGCGCCTCTATGGCGGCCAGCAGCCGCTCCTGGGTGAGGGCCCCGGCGAGATAGCGGGCGGTTTCGTCTGCCGACTCCATTCCGCAGCTGATACGGATCGCCTCGCGGAAGAGAAGCGTCATGCGCGCAAGGCATGCGGCAGTCAGCTCTTTGTCCTTTTCGAGCTTTCCTGTCAGGGAAAGCAGGGGGAATTCCGACGCGGCGGCAACCGCACGGGCCATCTGCTCGGAAAGGTCGTTTATTTTTTGCTCCCTTTTGCCAGCGGCAGCCGTGAGCTCCTGCGCAGGAGCGTCCAGCGTGACGGTTATCACGCGGGAGAGGATGGTGGCCAGCATTTTGGTTTTGGAGTCGCAGGTCAGAAGAAAAACGGCATAAGCGGGTGGCTCCTCCAATACCTTGAGCAGCGCGTTTTGCGCCTGAGGCGACATGGACTGGGCATTGAGCAGAAGATAGACCTTATTCTGCGCCTCGTTGGGCAGGATAGAAACATCCTCCCGCACTTCGCGCACCGTTTCAATATGAAAGGAGCGGGCAGCCTCTCCACCCTCTGCCTCAAGGATATCCGGATGCGCCTGTGCGCAGGCCTTTTGGCAGGCTGTGCATTTCCCGCATGGGCGTTCACCGGAAGCGGTGCAGACAAGTGCCTGCGCAATGAGGCGGGCCAGTTTTTTTCGTTCCTCCGTTGCCCCGCCTTCGATGAGGACTGCATGCGGAAAACGGCCTGTATCCATCAGGCCCGCAATCTGTCTGCAGGCCTGCGGGCTTGTATGAAAAGAACCAAAATTCATAGCGGTATCCCTGCGCCCTTACAGCTTATAAAACTGCGCAACGTCCAGCACGAACACGGTTGCACCGCCTACGGTGATTTCGACGGGTGTGGACATGAGCGGTTCGTTGATATAAGTGGAGGCCGGCTGGACGAGCTGCGTGCGCTTGCGGCTGAAGCGGCCGATCAAGTCGATCAGCTCGGAGACACGTTCGTCCTCCACGCCGGCGAGAAGCGTGACGTTCCCTGCCCGCAGAAAACCGCCGGAGGTGGAAAGCTTGGTGGCGCTGAATTCAGCGCGGGTAATTTCCGACAGAACCGTATGGCTGTCGTCATTGTTGACGATTGCAACAACCAGTTTCATATTCATAACCATCCTTTCACGAAATCGCAGGGATGTTTGAGCTACCAATAGGGAACAAAAACGGCCTGGCAGTTTGTGCTGGCAAGCATATAACCTGATTACATTATAATGCACCGCGCGTTATTTTACAACTTGAATCTCTAAAATACCAGATTGCGCCATCATTGTAGCGCATTCCTCTGTAATGCTTTCGCCTGGCATCACGGTGGGGATGGCGGGTGGGCAAGGGCAGGCGACCTGCGCGGCAATGCGCCCAGCGGCCTGCCGGACGGAGATGCGTTCTCTGGAGGAAAGGAGCGCCTCGCGGGGCGTCATCGCAACGGGGGGCGGCGCAGGCAGCAGGCAGGACGGTGCGAAGGGAGCTCCTGCTGGCATAGTTTTCACTGCGCGCCGCAGGCGGCTGAAATCTTCCTGCGTATTGAACGGAGAGAGCAGCAGGATCAGAAAGGCATCGTCCGCATATTCAGCCTCAATCCCTGCTTCTCGTAAATGGAAAGCGGCCTGTTTTCCGCTGATCCCTGCATGTGCCGTATTCCAGACAAGATGAAGCGGATCGCATGGCCCCTCAGGGGCGAGGAAACCGCGCGTGCGCGCGTATGCGTTGAGCAAGGCGGCCTGGGCGGCTGTTTCAGCCAAGGCGGCTTCACCCCGCTCCTCCAGCCAAGCACGGCAAAGGTCGAGCGAGAGAAGAATGGGGAAGGACGGGCTTGTGGATCCGAACAGGGCCATGGCATCCCGCACATTGGGCAGATATCGGGCATCTCCAATCTGCAGGAACGCGCCGCCGGTCAGGACGGGCAGGGTCTTGTGTGCGGAATCAGCGCACATCGCGGCCCCTTGGGAGAGTGGATGCAGCCCCCGGTCAAGAAAGAGCAGGTGTGCGCCATGCGCGCTATCAACAATAACCGGGACCTGATATTTTGTTGCCTGCGCGCAGATCGCATGGAGATCGCTCATCACGCCGTAATAATCTGGCGAGGTGAGATAAACGGCCCTGGCATCCGGATTTTTCTGCAGCGCATCTGCCACATCTTGCGCATTCATCCGCCCTGCAAGGCCGGGCCCCGCATCCTGCCGGGGCCATACCCAGATAGGAGTCAGGTTTAAAAGCGCCATCGCGTTGACGGCGCTGCGGTGGACAACACGGTCCATAATGATCTTACCGCCGGATGGAGCGATAAGGCGCAGCATGGCCTGAATACACAGGGTGCAGCCTCCGGCCGAGAAAAAGGTGCCCGCCGTTTTAAAGGCCCTTGTGGCGGCTTCTTCCGCCAGCAAGGTGGGGCCTTCTGCATCAAAAAGGCTGCCAGTGGAGGGAAGCTCCGTAACGTCAAAGCCGAGGATGTCTGCAAGTGGGGCGAGGCAGTCGGCCCTCCCCTTGTGGCCGGGCATATGCAGGCTGACCTGTTCCGTTTTCCTATGATGAATAAGTGCCCGATAGAGCGGTATGTCAATCGTTTGAATCCCCTTCCCTTCCATATAGGATATGGAGATTGCGCTCAATCACATTTCGGCCTCTCCATGCGTAAGCGCGGCCCTCCAGAGGGCTGTTTTTCACAACGGTGGGATGGAAGGTGTTGATAAATTCCGGGAGCGGGCGAATCACAGCATGGGCGTTCATCGGGCAGACCTCCTGGCAGATGTCGCATCCCCATGCACAGCCGGAACGGCGGATCAGAGCGGCTTCTTCTTCGGTAAGCGTCCCCTTGCGCTGGGTAAGCGCAGACATGCATTTTGTGTGATCGATTCCTTCCGCGGATAAGGCGCCGGTGGGGCAGAAAAGCAGGCAGCGTCCGCACCCTAGGCAGGGCCGGATGTCATGCGGCGGAGCATTGAGGGAAAGCGTGGAAACGATCTCACCGATGAAAACCCAGGAGCCGTAAGTTTCGTGAATCAGAAGGCCATTTTTTCCGACGCAGCCGAGCCCAGCCAGCGCCGCAGCGCGGACCTCCGGGATGGGGGAGTTATCGGTAAAGCTTTCAAATTGTTCATCAGGGAAGCTTTGCTTCAAGCGGCAAACCGCGCGTTCCAGATAGCAGGGAACGATATCGTGATAATCCCCTACCGAAGCATAACGAGAGAGGTTGCCGCCCCGATAGGCCTCCCGCTCCATTGCATAGGGGAAAAGAGCGACAAGCACAGTCTGTGCCTTCGGAGGAATTCGTTGCTGTGCACGGCAGTCAATGAGAAAGGGGCGCAGGGGTGCAAATGGGCAGCTTCCAAAAACAGGAATACCGGATTCAGAAAAAATGGTTTCGATTTTTTTCAGGAGTTCCATCAGAAGCTCTCTCCTTTTGCATCGCCAGCCGATCCTTATTATGAAAAGAAGAATTTTTAAACGCATGCAGACAAGGCGATCATAACGGGCATGGTCAGAATCGAGAGGAATGTGATCACGGCGACCGCCTTGGAGGCGAGCCCGGTATCGCGGCCATATTTTGCAGCAAACATCACGGTATTGTTCGCCGTAGGGGCGCTTGCGGAGATGATGCAGGCGGTCAGCAGCGCACCGGTGATGCCGCAGAGCCGGAAGATCAGAAGCATGAGCGCCGGCAGGACAAGCAGCTTGAGCGCAGCGGCCAGATAAATCTTTTTCTCCCGGAACATGGTCTTTAGATCGGTATTCGCAAGATAAGTGCCGAACATAATCATTGCCATCGGCGTATTGAGCCCCGCGATAAAGGAGATCGGGTCCGCCAGCACAACAGGCAGCTGGATCTCCAGCAGATAAAGCGGCAGGCCAATGGCCACGGAAATGGTACCTGGATTAAACAGGAGCTTTTTTCCGTTGAAATGTTTTGCGCCGGACATGACGGCAACACCGTGCGTAAAGCAGACGACATTGAAGGGGATCAGGCAGGCGGAGCAATAAAAAACGCCGGGCGCGCCAAGCAGGGCCTGCGCCATGGGAAGCGCCATATAGCCAACGTTTCCATAGACGCTGGCATATTTGTAGATGGCATTTTCCTCCCTGTTTCCCTTTCGAAAAAGAGGAAGCGAAATCAAAATAGCGACGCCGTGCATGGCAAAACCGCAGGCGGCGGAGATCAGGAGCGCCGTTGCATTTTCTCTTGTCAACTCCATGGAGAGAAAGGACTGTGTGATGATCGCGGGCGTAACGATATAAAAAAGCAGGTCGTTCGTCATCCGAGCGGCCTTCTCTTTGTAAAGCCCCGTTTTATCCGCGAGAAAGCCAACGGCGATCATGATGTACAGGATAAGTACCTGCTGCGCGGCGGTGGCCATATTTTCTAGAAACAAGCAAATTCCTCGCTTTGCATTGATAATCAAGGAAAGAGCAAGGGGCGGGCATCAGCCCGCCCCAATTGCATACCACTCATTATACGATGCTTTTGCTCTTTTTCAGAGGTGAGAAGGCTGCCTGCGTGAGCACAAAGAGGATCAGGACCGATGCGATGAGATCGCATAGCTCAAATGGAGACTGCGCCGTCAGCTGGGAAGAACGGCCAATGACGATCAATACCAGGCGCGGCACAGAGCAGATTAGTCCGAATAACGCTGCCGGAAGACCAAACCCATAGAGACTCCACATAACGCCGCGGTCATCCACGCGGGAACAGACGCGTGCAAAATTCAGGAAAAACAGGAGCATCGCAGCGAGCATAAACAATTCGAATAGGAGCTCTGAGACATTTTTGAAGTTGATCGTACGTGAAAAACGAAAAATCATACGGGCCATGACCCAGCACAGAGGCGCAACAGCTAAGATCTTAAACTGGGAAAAGTCCAGCTTGTTCGTGATATAGTGATAGCCGAAAAAGAGGAAGTAAACGCAGCCAAGCACTGCGAACAGCACTTCGAAAATCAGGGCGAAGCCGCCTGTTTTGATCAGGTAGACAAAAACGCTGGTAGTCTGCTGCAGAGCAATTGTGTTGCGTTCAGAGAGAATGTTTAAAAAATTTTCCGTTTGGGAAATGGCATCCATCACAAGGGAAACGGAAAAGAGAAGAGAAACGACGCCCAGCCCGATATTCTTTCCTCGTAAGATCCTCAGAGGTATGCGCCCACTGAGATAGGAGAGCACGACAAGCACTGCCGTCAGGACTGCGAGCAGAATATACAGCGCGGGAATGGTAGCGCTGCTTGACGCATAAAAGCCGGTTTCCGGCTCGATCAGCCGCATGAGCTGATAGGTGCGCAGCGGCAAAACGGCCACAAGCCCCGCCGCAAAAACACATAAAACGGCCATCATTGGGATGGATTTCACACGCCCTTTGAGCTTCATAAATAAATCACTCCTGCTTTTTTGTTACGTACGAATGTATTCGTTTCGAACGCAGTGAGTCACAAAGCAAAGCTGGTTGTTCTCACATGGATAGAAGGGATTCCAAACGTTTTTAAAAGGTGAATACGAGCGGCTGTTGCTGAGGATTCTGCCAAATAGAACTGGTGAGGGCTTCGGGCACTGCCTGATCGCAGCGAAAAGCGGTTCCCAAGCCCTTTATAAACTCCTTTGTGAATTTTGGGCGCCGCAAAACGCGTGCCGCCGGGTATGCAGATATAGCAGAGTCAGATGCGTTCCTCCGTGGGAACATAAACGGCAGAACGGGGCTGCGCTTCCATGCGCTGCGCAATCGGGGTGTAAAAGCCTGGCAGAGAAACGCTCTTATAGGCCGGGCGGATGATTCGCCCGCCGCTGATGAGCTCCTCCAAACGATGCGCAGACCATCCGGCCATGCGCGCAACAGCAAATAGAGGCGTGAACAGGTCGACCGGAATGCCGAGCATCCGGTAGACGAGGCCGGAATAGAGGTCTACATTCGCGCACACGCGCTTCATATTGCCCTTCTCACGGGCGAAGATTTCGGGCGTGAGCCGTTCCACCAGCTCGATGGAACGGAATTTATCCTCAAATTCGGTGCCGGCGGCAAATTTGCGGGCTTGCTCCTTGAGCAGAACAGCGCGCGGGTCGGAGAGGGTGTATACCGCGTGGCCCATTCCATAAATCAGGCCGCTGTGATCGCCCGTCTGTTTATGAATGATGCGCTTGAGGAAATCGGCAACCTGCCCTTCGTCCGTAATATCGGAAACCTCCCGCTCCATGCAATCGAGCATTTCCGTCACCTTGATATTGGCGCCGCCGTGCCGAGGGCCCTTAAGAGAGCCGATACCTGCGGCGATGGCGGAATAGGTATCCGTACCGCTCGAGGTGAGTACCCGCGCGGAGAAGGTGGAGTTGTTACCGCCGCCGTGCTCTGCATGCAACATTAGGCACAAATCCAGTAGCTTTGCCTCCTCGTCGGTGAATTTTCGATCGGAGCGGATGGAGTGGAGGATGAACTGTGCGGTGGTATGTTCCTTCTTAATCGGATGGATGTACATGCTCTTATGGTAATAGTGCCGGCGTTTGACCTGATAGGCATAGGTCATGATGGTCGGCAGCTGTGCAATAAGCTGGATTGACTGGCGCAGCACGTTTTCAATGGAAGTGTCGTCTGGCTGCTCGTCGTAAGAATAAAGCGCCAGCACTGAGCGGGCAAGTTTATTCATAATATCGGGCGAGGGCGCCTTCATGATCATATCCTCGATAAAGTCCTCCGGAAGCTCGCGGCATTGGGCCAACGCCTGCGTGAAGGCGGTAAGCTGGGCCTGTGTGGGCAGCGTGCCGAACAGAAGCAACCAAGCGACCTCCTCATACCCGAAGCGGTTTTCTGCCTCGCAGCCATGAACCAGATCGAGCAAATCAATCCCGCGGTAGATCAATCTGCCGGGCACCGGGACACGTTCCCCATCGCTGACATAATAGCCCTGGACGTTGCAGATGCGGGTCAAGCCCGCCATCACGCCGGTCCCGTCGGAATTTCGCAGGCCGCGCTTGACGGAATACCGCTCAAAATCGGCGGGGTTGATCGAGTTATTTTTATCCAGCTCTCTGCATAAACTGGAAAGAGAATCGTTGGAAAGGGGGGAGATGTAATTTGCCATAGGCACCACCGCTCTAATTTAAAAATATAATCGTTCTTAATATTGTATAGCAGCTACAAAATAAAGTCAAGGTTTTCGATGAGAACATACAAAGACAGGATCACAGGAGGTTTTGTGTTTTTCGGCCGGAAGGGTGAGCTGGACTGCGTCTTCGCCAACTGCCCAAAACTTCCGCCCTGTATGGAAAGGATGGCGAAAAATATGCGCAGATATGGCGTTTTATGCGCGGTGCTGTTGATGATCATGGTGGTCACGCCGCTGCTGGCAATGGGGGAGGGTTCTGCCCCGATATCGGACAGCCCCTCCAGCGGAAAGACAACCACTGCGGCTCAAGACAGCGCAGGCGATAAGGATGGAACGATGAAGGTGCTGCGCGCCTCGAGCAACCGGGTGGAAACGATGAGCGACCTCGATTATGTCATCGGGGCGGTCAGCGCTGAGATGCCGCCCACCTATCACATAGAGGCGCTTAAAGCGCAGGCCGCGGCCTGCTATACCTTTGCGCTACGCAGCCGGAACGAACAGCTGAAAAAGCCGGACGAAGCGCTTTCCGGCGCCTACCTCAATGATGACAGCGCACAGCATCAGGGCTATATCAGCAAAGAGGAGAGCAAGGCAAAATGGGGCGATAAGTTCGATACCTACTATAAGAAGATCAGCGAAGCCTGTGAGGCAGTCGTCGGCAAGGCGATCCTCTATGATGGGGAGCCAATCATTGCAGCCTTTCACGCGATCTGCAGCGGACAGACGGAGAGCGCGCAGGTGGTCTGGGGCAAAGATATTCCCTATCTGCAGTCCGTTTTGAGCACGGGAGACAAGCTTTCGCCAGACTACGCGTCGACGCTTTCCCTGACGAAAGAGCAATTCAGCAGCATGGCGAAAAAGCTCGATAAGGTTTCCCTGGAGGGCGATGCGGCAAAGTGGTTTGATCAGCTGGAGACATCCAAGGCAGGTACGGTTACCTCCATCACCATCGGCGGGCAGAAAGTGACCGGACAGCAGGTCCGGGAGACCTTCGGCCTACGAAGCGCATGCTTTACCCTGGAATATAAAAACGACCGGTTCATCTTCCACGTCAGCGGCTATGGCCATTGCGTGGGGATGAGCCAGTACGGCGCGGATTATATGGCCCGGCAGGGCAGCTCCTGGGAGGAAATCATCAGGCATTATTATAAGGGAGTAGAGCTCAAGGAGCTGTGAGCGCGTTATCTGCCTGATTTCTTTTGTGGATGCTCCAGCCGGTTCATCAGGCTCTTCCGCGCGCGGGAAAGCTTGACGCGCGCCAGCTTCTCAGAACAATTGAGAAGGGTAGCCATTTGGGCACTGCTGCAGTCGTAGGCATATTTCAGGGAGAGGATATACCGGTAATCGGCGGGAAGGCAGCGGATGGCCTCTAGGATTTTCGCCTCTTCCTCTCGGTGAAGCAGAAGCGTATCCGGGCGGGTTCCCCGGTCCTCCGGGTCGGCGTTGAACTCTGCCATCTCCTCGAGGGACGCAGCGGGCTGGTTTTTGCCCTGCTTTCGCTTGATGTCGTATGCAATATTTTTGACGACAGTCATCAGGAACCCGGCTGTTTTGTGCTCCTGCGTCTCGTCGATTTTACCCAGGCAGCCGATGATCCGGATGAAGGTTTCCTGCACGGCGTCCTCCGCCAGATGCTCGTCCCCAAGGATGTTCTGCGCCGTGTATTTGAGGCAGCGTTCATATTGGTGGAAGAGGCGCTCAAATTTATCGCGGTCCTCCTGCGTGTCAATCATGGAAAGATAAACAGAAAGCATGCGCCCACCCCCCTTGCCGCATGAATACAGCCTGTTTAACAGCTGTGTAGCAATGGCCTTGATATGGATTATTTTAGCATGCTTCCCTGTAGAAGGCAAGTTTCGAGCAGAAGAAATCCGTATCGACAAATTTTTTGACGCGAGAAGGGCGCGTTGCAAAATGATAAACATACATTTTGCAACGCGCCCCTTACGATCGATCATGGAATGCGTTTTACAGCAGATCATCTTATGATTTTTTGCGCAGGATGCGGGCGGAATTGAGCACCGCTAGGATCGTTACACCGACGTCGGCAAACACTGCCGCCCACATACCGGCAAGGCTCATTGCGCCAAGCACAAGGACGATGCCCTTTACGATGAGCGCAAAGGCAATATTAACCCGAGTAATCCGCATGCAGCGGCGGAAGAGAGTGATCGCCTGCGGCAGTTTGGAGGGCTGGTTGTTTGTCAGGACAACGTCGCCTGCTTCGATCGCCGCGTCTGTGCCAAGGCCCATCGCAATACCGACGTCCGCCGCGGCGAGGACGGGCGCGTCGTTGATCCCGTCACCGACAAAGGCGGTGACCCCGCTTTCCCGCTTGATCTGCTCCAGAAGCTCCACCTTTTCCTCCGGCAGCAGGCCGGCGTGATATTCTGTAATGCCACAGGCCTCTGCAGCTGCTTTGGCGGCCTCTTCATGATCACCCGTGAGCATGACAATGCGGTTTACGCCCAATTCCCTGAGCTGTTTCACAGCGAGGGCAGAGTCCTCGCGTAGCTTGCCGGAGACGGAGATCGCGCCCAGAAGCTGACCGCCGCGCGCAACGTAGATCATCTCATCGGGCAAAGCGGAGAGATCGATATGGTGCGCCTGCATCAGCCGTTTTGCGCCGCAGAGAATTTCCGTGCCGTCCGCCGTGACGCGGGTTCCGCCACCCGGCGTCTCGGAGAAGTCCCCGATGCGGGATTCGTCCACTATCCCATAGGCTTCGACGATCGAGCGGGCGATCGGATGGCTGGAGCGGTATTCCGCGAGCGCGGCAGCCTCCAGCACCTCCTGTTCAGAAGCGCCGTTTACAGCGGCGACATGTGTGACGGCGAATTGATCGGTGGTCAGCGTGCCTGTTTTGTCAAAAACGACGGCCCCTGGCTTTTCCAGTGTTTCAATATAGCTGCCGCCCTTGACGAGGATACCGCGTTTGGCAGCAGCACCCACGCCCGCAAAAAAGCTTAGTGGAACGCTCAGGACGAGCGCGCAGGGGCAGGAGGCAACAAGGAATACGAGGGCATTATGCGCCCACACTCTCCAGTCTCCACCCAGAAGAGGTGGCACAACAGCCAGCAGAGCCGCCATTACGACGACGACCGGCGTATAAATTTTAGCAAATTTTGTGACAAGCCGCTCCGCCGGCGCCTTACGTTGGGCAGCATTTTCCACCATATCGATGATGCGGGATGCGGCGGATTGCGCATATGGATTGATAACGCGCATCGTTAGGGTGCCGGAGCCGTTGATCATTCCGCTGAGCAACTCGGACTGGGGGCCGACATTTTGCGGAGCGCTTTCTCCTGTGATGGCGGAAGTGTCCATCGTGCTCTCCCCGGAGAGCACCTCGCCGTCGAGCGGAACGCGCTCAAAGGGCAGGATCTGCAGCGTTGCGCCCACTTCCACCTCTTTGGCGTCAACCTGACGCGACGTGCCATCCGAGAGAAGAAGATTGGCGGTGTCTGGACGGATTTCAGATAGGGCTGCAATGGATTTGCGGGAACGGCCGACCGCATAGTGCTCAAACAATTCTCCAACGCCGAAGAACAGCGTGACCGCGGCGGCTTCTGCGAACTCTCCCATGAAGGAGGCAGCGACAACGGCGATGGTGACGAGCAGGTGTTCGTCCAGGCTGATATGGCGCAGGCTCTTGACGGCATCCAGAAATACGGGCCAGCCGGAGAGAAGAAGGCTCAGGATGAACACAATGGGGGATACGATCGTGGGAATCCAGCTGATTTCTTTGCAGAGATACGCCACGACGAAAAAGACGGCGGACGCGATAACGGTGCCGATCTGCCATTTTCCTTCCGCTCCCTCATGCTCATGGCTGTGCGCGTAATCAGGATCATGCGCATGGCCGCCCGTATGGGAAGTGCCGCTGTATTGCGATAGTTCAACCGCAACACATTCCGGTTCCACACGGCTAATTTCCCGGTTGATCCGGTCGATCAGCTGATCAGCATCCCCATCGGCGGTCAGGGTCAGCATAGCGGTCGGGAAGCTGACGCTGACCTCGGAGAAGGCGTCGACAGCGGATAGTCGCTCTTCGATTTTGGATGCACAGCTTGCGCAGTCCAAATTGCATAATTTATATTGTCTTCGATCCTTCATAAGGAAATACCACCTCTCTTGTGCAGAATATGCTGCAGCCCTGCTGCAAAGATCGAGTGGACGTGCTCGTCGTCCAGCGCATAATAGATCGTTTTCCCATCGCGCCGCGGTCGAACCAATCCGGCGGCGCGCAGGATGCGCAGTTGATGGGAGATCGCGCTTTGGCCCATGCCGAGCAGCTCTGCCAGGTCACATACGCATAACTCATGGTCAAGCAGAGCACTCAGGATGCGGATGCGCGTGCTGTCTCCAAACACCTTGAACAACTCGGCCACATCATAAAGAACTTCTTCGTCCGGCATCTGCGCACGGGTACAGGCGACCACGTCCTCGTGTGTTTCCAGCTCTGCGCAGCAGCCCTCAGGAATCACAGGCGTTTTGTTTTCCATGTGGAAATCCTCTTCTCTTAGAAAAATAAATGCTTACATGAGATATCATATGATCATCTGTTCATATGATGATTTTAATATAACCCAATTTTCTGAAAAAGTCAAGAGAAATGAAAATTTTCTGCCTCCTAATTTTACCATTTTCCTTTCTGCCCGGTCTGGGTCTGCAAAAGAGGGAGGGACGTCTGAAGCCCCTCAGATCTGGGCAGCACGCTTTCTTCTGCACCGCGTTTTGCTTGTGAATTGCAGGGAGTTGTGATATAATGACCTCACGAATCTCTAAGGAATCGAAGATTCCAAGAGCTTCGGGGAATATGGAACCACTGATTCGGGTTGCCGCCTATTGCGCCAAAGCGCAATAGATTATGGTATAATCGCATGTATCCATTGATTGGAAGGAAACCAGCAGTGTAGAATAGGGGATTGGAAATGCCGGTATTAAAACATGCAAAGCGCATTGTCGTAAAGGTGGGCACCTCCACGCTGACCTATGAGACAGGGAAAACGAATATTCGCCGGATGGCGAAGCTCGTCAGCGTCCTATCGGATTTGCTCAATTCCGGGATGGAGATCGTTCTGGTCACGAGCGGGGCCATCGGGGTCGGCGTGGGGAAGCTTGGGCTTCGCCAGCGCCCGGAGGATACGCCGGGCCGTCAGGCCGCCGCGACTGTTGGGCAGTGCGAGCTGATGTTTATGTATGATAAGCTGTTTGGCGAGTACGGGCATACTGTCGGTCAACTGCTCATCACCCGCGGCGACATTGAAAATGAATGCAGGAAGACCAATCTGGTCAACACCTTTGAAAAGCTTTTTGCCTTCGGCGCGATTCCCATTGTCAATGAAAATGACAGTGTGGCGGTAGAGGAAATCGTCTTCGGCGATAACGACAGCCTGTCCGCCATTGTGGCAAGGCTCGTGCAGGCGGACGCTTTAATCATCCTCAGCGATATCGACGGCCTGTATGAGAGCGACCCGCACAAGGATGCAGATGCACGGTTGATTCCGGTGGTGGAGGAGATCGACGACCGGATCCGGGCGCTTGCCGGGGGCAGCGGAACGCAGCGCGGCACTGGCGGAATGGTGACAAAGCTGCATGCCGCAGAGCTTGCCACACAGGCAGGTATTGATACCATTGTAATGAACGGCGACGCCCCGCAGGATCTTTATAAGATTCTGGAAGGGCGGCAGATCGGCACATTTTTTAAAGCGAGGAGGATTCGGGAATGACCGCATTGGAACAGATGGGGCAGCGCGCGAAAGAAGCGGAGCGCTTTTTGCGCACGGCGTCCACTGCGTGCAAGGACAAAGGCCTTGTGGAGATCGCAGATGCCCTGATGGAAAACTGTGATGCGATTCTGGAGGCGAATACCCGCGACATTGCAAACGGGGAACAGGCGGGAATGAGTGCGGCGCTGCTTGACCGCCTGCGACTGAGTCAGGCTCGTATCGCCGGGATGGCGCAGGGTGTGCGCGATATCATCGCCCTTGCGGACCCGGTGGGCCGGGTTCTGTCCGGCGGCAACCGCCCGAATGGGCTTCAGATCGTAAAGGTGGCCGTACCGCTCGGCGTGGTGGCCGTGATCTTTGAGGCACGCCCGAATGTGACGGCGGATGCGGCGGCGCTGTGCCTAAAGTCCGGCAATGCGGTGATCCTGCGCGGCGGCAAGGAGGCCATCCACTCCAACTGCACGATTGCAGGCATCATGCGCCGCGCACTGGAAAGAGCAGAACTTCCGCAGGACTGTATCCAGCTGGTGGAGGACACATCGCGCGATTCTGCCAATGAGTTGATGCGGCTTAATGATTATGTGGACGTTTTAATTCCCCGGGGCGGCAGCGGATTGATCCGCGCCGTGGTGGAACATGCGACCGTTCCGGTGATTGAGACAGGCGTGGGCAATTGCCACGTATATGTGGATCAGGCGGCGGAGATCGGGACGGCGGAGGACATCGTCTTCAATGCGAAGACTTCGCGCCCCTCGGTCTGCAACGCCTGCGAAAGCCTACTGGTGCATCGCGATATCGCGGAACAGGCGCTGCCCGCGATCAAACGCCGCCTCGACGAAAAGCAGGTGATCCTGCGCGGAGATGAAGCGGCACGCGCGATTCTGCCCGGCATTGAAGCCGCGCAGGAGGCGGACTGGGGCACGGAATATCTGGGTTACATCCTGTCCGTGAAGGTTGTTGACAGCATCGACGAGGCAATTACACACATCGGCCGCTATGGAAGCGGGCACAGCGAATGCATTGTGACGCAGAATTATGCGGCGGCGGAGCAATTCCTCAATGAGGTGGATGCGGCTGCAGTCTATGTCAACGCTTCCACCCGCTTTACGGATGGCGGCGAATTCGGCTTTGGCGCGGAGATTGGCATTTCCACGCAGTAGCTGCACGCACGCGGCCCACTGGGGCTCAATGAACTGACAAGTGTAAAATATAAGATTTATGGTACGGGGCAGATCCGGTGAGTGGGAACCCGTACTATGCTGAGAATAGGAGGATTTGCCCATTATGGATACTAAGGCAAGGCCGGCTCGGAAAAAGAGAAGAGCCTGGGCGTTCCCGCTGGGATTGCTCATGATCATATTGGTGATCGCAGGAGTCGTTGCAATCGTGGGCGCCGGCGTCAACGGCGTCAAGAGCGTTGTGGAAAAACGGGAAAGCGCGTTGAAGGAGGAATATCAGACGTTCATCGCGCCCGTCGTGATGAATGATCCCGCGCCGTTTGACGATCTGAGCCAGGCGAACGTCAGTCAGCTGATGGAGGCCTCGGTCTGGTCCCTGCTGCGCAGCGATTTGGATCCGGATCAGTATCCATATGAGGAGGGCGGCTATATGCTCATCCCACAGGCGGATGTGGAGAAGCAGTTCGAACGCCTGTTTGGGACAGAGGTAAAACCGCAGCATGCCACGATCACCGGCTATGGCTATGAGTTTCCCTATGATGCGGCGGCCAAAACGTATCATATCCCGGTTGCAGGCGTCGATCAGCTCTATACACCCCAGATTTATGACATCGAGAAAAGAGGGGCGACGACTTATTTGACAGTCGGATATATTGCGGGCGGCCAGTGGTGGCAGGATGCGCAGGGCAATATTGTGGCCCCGGAGCCGGATAAATATATGAAAATTACCCTGCGCGACAAGGGCGATTCTTATTATATCAGCGCGATCCAGGCGACTGATCCGCCTGAGACGGCGCCGACCAAGCAGCAGCCGTCCGATCCGCCGGAGGAAACGACTACCGAGCCCTCCTCCGGATCAGAAATGGATTCCTCCACTGCGGCGGCAACAACTGCTGCTGCGCAGGCCACTGCCGGGTAAAGGGATTATTCATCAAAAAGGGCGCTGCAAAAATGAAACTCTGCAGTGTGCCCTTAAAAAAGCACTTGCGGGCCTTATATTTTGGCCCGCATTTTTTACCTTTATAGGAGCCAAAGCTAAGCTTTTCCAGGCTCCTGTGCTTTTTATACATTCTGCAACAGGCCCATGATGGATATTGAAGCTGTTTTTGTGAGCGGGAGAGGGATAAGCGCCCCGTGAAACGCCTAGCGAGGCTGCGTCATACACGATCAAACCCTTACGGCCCGATTCATTAGGAGTTGATTATATGTTCAGGCTCTTATTTATTCTACTTTACGTGCTGACGATCTAAGGGGATGCCGCATTCAACCAGCGGCTCCCCTTTGTCTTACTATGCATATGTTATATGTTATCCTTAATCGAACTTGTTGCGCTCCCGGATGAGTTTCATCGAGATATCAAATGCCTGAACGGAATGCGTCAGAGCGCCGATCGAGATGATATCAACACCGGTCTCCGCGACGGGGCGCAGGGTGTCGAGCGTGATGCCGCCGGAGGCCTCGAGCAAAGCTTTGCCGCCGGCCGTTTTTACGGCTTCACGCATCATATCGAGCGTCATGTTATCCAGCATGATGATTTCCGCGCCTGCACGCAGGGCTTCTGCCACCTCGTCGAGATTGCGGGTTTCCACCTCGATCTTCACCATGTGGCCGAGCTTTTTGCGCAGCAGCGTGATGGCGCTGGTGATGCCGCCGGCCGCGTCGATGTGGTTGTCCTTGAGCATTGCACCGTCGGAAAGATTATAGCGATGATTTTTTCCGCCGCCGCAGACGACTGCGTATTTCTGCAGGGAGCGCAGCCCTGGCAGAGTCTTGCGGGTATCGGTGATTGAAGCGCGAGTGCCCTCTACCAACCGAACTGCCTGCGCTGTTGCGGTGGCAATGCCGGACATATGCTGGATGAGATTGAGCGCAGTGCGCTCACCCTTGAGCAGCATGGCGGTGCTGCCGCTGATTTCAGCAATGATATCGCCCTTTCTGAGCGCGTCTCCGTCCTCATAGAAGCACTGCGCTTGGAAGGCGGGATCCAGTAATTCAAAAACACGCAGCGCCACAGGCAGGCCGCAGAGCACGCCATCCGCCTTGGCAAGGAAGCGGGCCTTGCCCGCCTGCTCCGGCGGGATCAGATAGTCCACAGAGGTGTCAATATAATTGATATCCTCGCGGATTGCCTGCTGAATAAGGTCGTCTACGTAAAATTGAGGGAGCATCATGAAGGAAACCATCCTTTCTAAAAAACCGGTTGCAGGGCTCACGATTCGTCTACTTCCCGCAGGATAATCGCCGCCACGGTGGCAAGGCTTAGCGCTTCGCAGAAATCACGCGTTACGGCGAAATGGCCGCTCTTGAGGCGGCGGCGAATTTCCTCGACCCGGCGAAGACCCGTGTGAACCGCCGTCGGGTTTGGAATCACAAAATAGGCGCGCTGCATGATATCGCGAATTTCCGTGCGCAGGCCGTGCGGCAGGGGGGCACCGTTAAAACGCGGGGGATCGATTTGCGCGGGGACCTCCACCTGCGCGTATCCCTTTTCCATGCAACGCAGGATGTCCTCCGCCGCATGGCGGCCAAATACGAGCGCCTCCAGCAGCGAGTTGCTGGCCAGGCGGTTGGCGCCATGGACGCCCGTATTGGAGCATTCCCCAGCGGCGTACAGGCGCGGTACAGCCGTGCGCCCGGTGAGGTCGACCGCGATCCCACCCATGAGATAGTGCTGGCAGGGAAAGACGGGGATGAGATCCTGCGCAATGTCCACGCCTTCCTCCAAGCAGCGCTTGGAGATGGCGGGGAAGCGGTTGTATAAAAAATCCCGGCCCTTATGCGTGATATCGAGGAAAAATTGATTGCTGCCCGTACGGCGCGATTCCAAGATGATGGCCCGGGATACGACGTCGCGCGGGGCAAGCTCCAGCCGGTCGTCGTAATGGGACATAAAGCGCTTGTGTTCACAATTGAGCAGATAAGCGCCTTCGCCTCGCACCGCCTCGCTGATGAGGAACTGCTCGCGCTCCTTTTCAGAGTGGAAGGCCGTGGGATGGAATTGGACGTAGCTTAGGTTTTTAATCTGTGCACCGAGCTCGTAGGCGAGGCGGATGCCATCGCCGGTGGCAATCGCGGAATTGGTGGTGTATCGGTAAACGCGGCCAATGCCGCCTGTCGCCAGAATGCAGTAGCTGCAAAAAACGCTGCCCGGTTCGTCGCCACAAAGCAGATCCAGGCGAAAGCCGCCACGCACTTGCGCCATTTCACAGACCGTACTATTTTCGATCAGCTCAATATTCGGCCTTGCCCGGACCTGTGCTAGAAGCTTGATGACGATTTCATAGCCGGTCTGATCCTTGTGATGCACGATCCGGCGGCGGGAATGGCCGCCCTCCAGCGTTTTCTGCGGACGGCCATCAGGCGCTTTATCAAAATCCACGCCGAGCTCCATGATATGGCGTACATCGTCCGGCCCCTCGTGAACCAGAACGTTGACACTCGCGGGATTATTTTTATGCCCGCCGGCGATCATCGTATCCTCATAATGCAGATCGAAGCTGTCATTTTCAAAATCGAGCACAGCCGCCACACCACCCTGGGCAAGCGAGCTGTTGGAAAGCGTGTCTTCCCGCTTGGAGAGCATCAGAACCTGTGTGCTGTCGTCAAACTGCAGCGCGGCATATAAGCCTGCTACGCCGCAGCCGACGATGACAACGTCGTATTTTGGTTTCTTGACCATGTTTGGCATCTCTTTTCCCGTGCGGCGGTCAGCCGCCAAATTTGAGCATGTTGTCAAGGCTGTGTTTTGCGGCCTTGCGCAGTTCCTCTTCCAGCACGATTTCCTCGCCCGTATCGCCCGCAACCGCCGTATACACGTCCTGCAGGGCAGTCAGTTTCATATCGGGGCAGACGAGCTTGTCCCCACGCAGCTGATAAAAATGCCGCTGGGGATATTTTTGGACCAGATCGTCATACACGCCGCATTCCGTGCCAAAGATGATATCCTCCTGACCGTTTTGCAGCGCATAGTCAATAATCGCGCTGGTCGCGCCGATCATATCCGCATGTTGCAGGGCATCCGGCGGGCATTCGGGATGCATGGCGAGCTTTGCATTCGGATGCTGAGCCTTGGCGCGCAGAACGTCCTGCTGCGTGATGCTGTTATGTACCGGGCAGCAGCCATCCCAGAGGATGATCTCTTTTTCAGGACATTGCCTGCGGACCCAGGCGCCCAGATTTTTATCCGGGATAAACAGGATTTTTCGCCCGGGCAGCGCGCGGACGATTTTGACTGCGCTCGAGGACGTGACGCAAACATCGCACTCCGCCTTGAGCGCAGCGGTTGTGTTGATATAGGCGACGACCGTAACGTCTGGATTTTCCGCGCGGAAGGCGCGCACCCGCTGGGGAGAAATCTGCTCCGCCATCGGACAGGTGGCGCGCTTTTTTGGCAGAACGACGGTTTTATCAGGAGAAAGAATTTTAACCGTTTCCGCCATAAAGCGCACGCCGCAGACAACAACCCGTTCATTCTGGTAGGCGGTGGCGGCTTTGGCAAGGGCATAGCTGTCGCCGCATACGTCGGCAGCCGCGAGGATATCCGGAGCCTGATAGGTGTGCGCGAGAATCAGAGTTCCGCTTTTTTCCTTTTCGCGCGCAAGCAGGCGCAGTAGTTCTTCCTGTTTCAAAGAAGTCCCCCCATTTTACAGAAGAGCCGCAAGCGCCGCAGGCGGCTTCCCTGCCCATATCATTTCATTTTATTGTACCACCATTTCAACTTACGTACAATATTTTTGAAACGTTATTGCATAAAAAAACAAAGTGGGATATGATACAAATGACCATCTCATTACGCTGGGTTGAAACGAAGAAAAGGAGCTGTCTATGGCTTATTTTGAAAATATAGAATGCCCCGAACGGGCGCTTCTTGTGAGCGCAGATACGGGTGACTTTAATGCGCAGGCATCGATCGACGAGCTTGAGGAGCTCGCACATACGGCGGGGGCCGAAGTGCTCGCAAAGATGGTACAGAAGCGTGACACACCGGATGCGGCAACCTTCATCGGCTCCGGCAGGATTGCGGAAATCGCTTCCTTCTGCCGGGACCATAAAGTGGATCTGCTGATTTTTGACAGTGAGCTGACACCGTCGCAGCAGCGTAATGTCGAAAAGCTCACAGATGTGCGCGTGATCGATCGGACAACGCTGATCCTTGATATTTTTGCTGCCCGCGCCCGTTCGAGCGAGGGCAAGCTGCAGGTGGAGCTCGCGCAGCTCAGATACGCCCTTCCACGTCTGGGTGGAAAGGGGACGGAGCTCTCCCGTCTGGGTGGCGGCATCGGTACGCGAGGCCCGGGTGAAAGCAAGCTGGAAAGCGACCGCCGCCATATCCACCGCCGTATCGACGCGCTGGAAAAGCAGCTCAAGGCTGTGGAACGCAGGCGTGTCCGCCTGCGGGAGAGGCGCAATAAAAACGGAGTGGAGACAGTGGCGATCGTTGGCTATACCAATGCCGGAAAATCCACGCTGATGAACACGCTGACCCATGCGGGTGTGCTGGCAGAGGATAAGCTGTTTGCGACCCTCGACCCCACGGCGCGTGCCTTGACGCTGCCGGACGGGCGCACGGTGATGCTCATTGATACGGTGGGCCTGGTGCGCAGATTGCCGCATCAGCTGGTGGAGGCGTTCAAATCCACGCTGGAGGAGGCCGCGAGCGCCGATGTGATCCTCAATGTGTGCGACGCTTCCAGCCCGGAATGCGCGGAGCATCTGGAGGTTACGGCCAGGCTCCTTGACGAGCTCGGCTGTGCCGGAAAGCCGGTGATATCCGTGATGAATAAATGTGATTTGGCGGGCGACGTTTACGGCCTGCCTTCCATTGGCCACACGGTGATGATTTCGGCTTTGTATGGCAGGGGGATCAAGCAGCTGCTCGATGCGGTTGTGGCCGCCCTGCCCGCCTCCCGCCGCAGGGTGGAGCTCCTGCTGCCATTTGATATGGGGGCGTTCGCCGCACGGCTGCGCAGAGAAGGTGTTATCCATAGGGAGGAATACCGGGAAGAGGGGCTTTATTTGGAAGCGACGGCCGATGTCTCGCTGCTTGAACAGGTGAAGCGGTATATCCTTCCCTGAATTTTTAAAACTCCTGACGGCGTGAGGGCCCCATAAAGGCTCAGTAATCAAAAATCCCGCGGAAGCATTAAAGGAAGGCTTCCGCGGGATTTTTTTGATGCTAAGGATCATTAAAATCCGAAGGGATTGAAATAGGTGTTGGTTGTTGCGTTTTCAGTCGATTCATTAGAGGAGGTAGAACCCTTGTCTTCGACAAGCTTCACCTTAACATCGAATTTTGTGGTTTTGTAGTTGCTGTCAATCCGGCACAGCGTCAGAGTAAGCGTATCGCCGACCTTGCTCTCTTCAATCAGCTCCAGGAGCGTATTGGAGTTATCGAGGTTTTTGCCGTTGACCGCGGTGATCATATCGCCTGCCTTCGCATCCGTATTGGCGAGGTCACTGTCGGAACTGATACTCTTGATAACCAAGGTGCCGGCAGGCAGCTCCTTGAGCTGGACGATCATTCGATAGCTGGACTGCTGGCTCGCCGCATAATAGGTGACGCCGAGCTTCGGCCTTCCAGGGACATAGCCATTGGCAATGAGCTTATCCACAATTTCCTTTGCAGAATTGATTGGAATAGCAAAGCCGATTCCCTCATAGCCTTCTGCGATCTTGGAGGAATTGATGCCGATGACCTGGCCGTACATATTGACGAGCGCACCACCGGAGTTGCCGGGGTTAATCGCCGCGTCGTGCTGGATGCATTTCATCGGGTAGCCGATTTCACTGCTGATGGGGCGGTCAATCGCGGAAACAAAGCCGCCGGTGAGCGTGCCAAAGAATTCTGTGCCAAGCGGGTTGCCGATGGCGAAGACCTGCTGGCCGACAGCCAGCTTAGAGGAATCGCCGAAGGAGGCGGCCTGCAGGCCCGAGGCCTTGATGCGCAGCACGCCGACATCCGAGCGCTCGTCATAACCGACGACGTCGGCGTCATAGGAGGAGCCATCCTCCAGTTGAACGGTAGCCTTAACATTGTTTCCGCTGATGACGTGTGCACAGGTGATGATATAGGTATATTCGCCGGTTTTATCTTCACCCATGATAATTCCGGTGCCTTCACCGGATTCATTCTGGCTCTGGCCGATCATGTTTTGCGTCGTTTGAGAAACGATGACGCCCACAATCGAGGGCTTCACCTTCTTGGCGACCTCTTCGGCGGTCATTTCCCCTTTTTCATTGGTGGTGGACTTGCTGTTCGGGGTTTCCTCAATGGAAAGGGTAGGCCCGTTTTTATTGATAACGTCATTGTCACTGTCGCCGTTTTTATCCCGTGTAAGGCCGATTGCAATACCGATGCCCGCGGCGATGAGTGCGATGCAGAGAATCACGATGAGGATAATCAATCCTGTTTTTTTCTTTTTCTTTGAACCATTGCCGCCCTGATTGCCGTCTCCTGCGGGGGCCTGATTGTACTGGTAGGGCGACTGGTAAGGCGGTTTTTGCTGATAGCCGCCGTTCGATCCATAAGGGCCCTGATAAGAGGTGTATTGCGTATAGGGCGGCGTCTGGTGCGTATCGTTTTCTATATGGATGTCGTTTGCGCTGTCTGGCCGGCCTGCATCCGAGCCGGAAGTGTTTGTTTTGTCCTGATCGGCGCCATTGGTTGCTTTATCCCATTCATCCATTGTAAATGCCTCCTTGTTTGAGTGCTGCTTCCAGCATAAAAGGTACCTTTCGCTATTGTGTCACGGACGTATGAACAGTTTTTAAACATTATTCAAAATAATTTTAACTTGAAGGGATTCCTTAAAATAATTTTCCATATTGAAGCGGAAGCCAAAAGACAAACTCTGTGTATTTACCTTCCTCGCTTTTTGCGGTGATCTGCCCGCCGTGCATTTCGATGATGCTCTTGACGATATAAAGCCCCAGGCCCGCGCCCCTGACATCGAAGCTGCGGGATTTGTCCACCTTATAAAAGCGCTCGAAGATTTTGCCGATCTCTTCGGAGGAAATGCCTGTGCCGGTATTTCGAATGCGGACAATCACTTTCTCCGAGTCGGACAGGATCGATGTGGTAATCTGTCCGCCCTCCTGTGTAAATTTTACCGCATTATCAATCAAATTATACAAAACCTGATGGATCATATCGGGATCTGCCTCAACGGTTACGCTCTTCATATCCTCAAGGCCGGCGATTTCGATCTTTTTTCGTTCGATGCTTTGCTCAAAGAGGAGGAAAACCTGAAATAGCTGCGCGGAAATGTCAAATTTGCTGGGCTGGAGCTTGAGTTCGCCGGCTTCAATCTTTGACATATTGAGCATGGTCATGACGAGACGAGAAAGGCGCTTTACCTCTGCGGAGACGATCTCCAGATAGTGCTTTTGCTGATTGGGCGGGATCGTGCCATCAAGCATGCCGTCGATAAAGCCGCCGATGGTTGTCATTGGTGTTTTCAGCTCGTGAGACACGTTTGCCACAAAGCTACGCCGTGAGGACTCCAAAACGGCCAGCGCTTTTGCCATGGAGTTGAGTGCATTGGCAAGCTCCGATAATTCGCCATTGCCATGCGAATCCACTCGATAGGAGAAGTCTCCGTGCGCGTAGCGCTTTGTGGCTATGTTCATCTCGCGTAGGGGACGAATGAGGTTATAGGTCAGGACATAGACCGCCACAAAGGCAAGCAGCAGCGCCATTAGCGCGGAAAACAGGAACATTTTGAAAATATTCCACAGATATGGCCCAAGCCCGGAGGAGGTGGGCTTCGTGGCGAATACCAGCGCCGCGGTTTCACCATTTACCTTGACCGGTTCCCCAATGATAAAATGGGGATCGCTGTAAACGCCGTCGAGCTTACCTGCCTGGATATATTCCTTTTGGATGGTCTTCTGCACGATTTCCTCCGGGAAATGCATCCCGTCGTGGATTTTGCAGGCGCTTGCATTGAAAACCTGCATTTCAGGCGCAAAAAGATCTTTACATAGAATGACAGAGCCGTCGAGATTGCAGATGAACACATCTGCCTCAATGGCGGATGAGACGAGCGTCAGCGTGTTGCACAGGATGGCAACAGTACCCTCGCCGTCCTTGTCCAGCATCCCGGAGCGGAGCAGATCGGCCGTTGTAGATGCCACTTTGAGCGCGTTTTCCTTGAGCAGATTTGTTTTTTCAGTGCGCCAGTAGTTGGAAACAAAGAGCAGAAGAGAGCAGCCCAGCACGGCAAAGCAGATGAAGATCACCATCGTGATGACCAGAAAATATTTTGCAAACAGATTGAGATGCTTTTTTTTGATTCGTTCTTTCAAATCAGATCAGCCTCGCTTTCATAGCCCAAAGCCAGGGAGATTGTGCAAGGCGCATCATTCCTTGGTTTCGAATTTATAGCCGACGCCCCAGACCGTTTTGAGCGCCCATTTGTCGCTGACGCCCTCAAGCTTTTCGCGCAGCCGCTTAACATGGACGTCTACGGTGCGGGAATCGCCATAATAATCGAAGCCCCAAACCTCATCAAGCAGCTGGTCGCGGGTGAAAACGCGGTTGGGATTGCTGGCAAGATGATAAATCAATTCGAGCTCCTTGGGCGGCGTGTCGATCTGCTTGCCATTGACACGCAGCTCATAGTTGGTAAGGTTGATGACCAGCTTGTCGTAGCGAACCTCCTTGATCTGCTCGGAGCTGCTGTTGGCCGTACGGCGCAGCACCGCTTTGACACGCGCGACAACTTCCTTCGCCTCGAAGGGCTTTACAACATAGTCGTCTGCGCCAAGCTCCAGGCCAAGCACCTTGTCAAAGGTTTCTCCCTTTGCCGTAAGCATGATGATGGGCTTGTCCGAAAAACGGCGGATCTCCCGGCAGACCTGCCAGCCGTCGAGCTTTGGCAGCATAATATCGAGCAGAACCAGATCAGGCTGTGTGGACTGAAACGTTTCCACAGCAGACATCCCGTCGTTGACGATCTCCACTGAATAGCCCTCTTTTTCGAGATATAGCCGCAGCAGCTCGCAGATATTAGGGTCGTCGTCTACCACCAAAATTTTTTCCAGGCTCATTGCAAATCCTCCTTCTCCACTGCCGCACAGGGCGCGGACGGATAAAACTTCTACAAAAAACTTTACCACAATTATATCGCGAAAAGAAAGGCTTTGATGAATATTTTTTAAATTTTTAACAGCTCTGAGAAAAGAAAAGGGGCTGTTACCAGGCGCATTCATATATAGACCAGCCGGAAAAAGACAAAATGCGAGCCGTAATGGGTGGCTCGCATTTTGTTTTTCAAGGGCGCCCGCGCCCTTATGATCGGTTACCGGTTAAAAACGGTTTTTCGGCTTTTTGGGCTTTTTCACTTTTGGCCGTTTGCCCGGATGGAGAAGCTCGGGCTTCTTTTTATAGATGATAATCACCACCACGGCAATTAGGACAGCGCAGATGGGAAGCACAATGCTTACCACTTTCTTCCACACCTTGCTGTCCCTTGCACCGGTATTGGCCGATACGTCTGCCGTGGTCCCCTCCATGCTGTCGTCATCGAGGACGGCCAGGCCATCATTGAGGCCGATGACATTGCCGTTTTCGTCGGTAACGTATTCCGCGCCCTGCGGCAGGGCGTATTCTTCGCCGTTCTCATCGATGTAAATGAGCTCGCCATCCGGGGTCACCATGGATTCCAGCTTCCCGGTGGGAATGTTATAGGAGGGTCGCTTGATCGGCGAGAGGGTCTTTCTGGTTTCGTCGGGCAGATCCTTACTGCCGTTAACGATCTTCACGGAGTATTTCATGGATTCCGTTTTTCCGTCCACCGTATTTGTCACCTGATAATTCAGCGTTGCGGATTGGCCGATCATGGAAAAATGGATTTCCGTAGCACTGCCGCTCTTAATCTCCTTACCGTTCACAGTGATTTTTGCACCATTTTTCAGCGCAGTGGCACGTACGCGCACGTCGCTGACCTTGTAAGGAAGATTTGCGTGGTAATCGGAAATATCGCTGTAAAACTGATCCTCCAGTGGGAAGTAACCAAGGCTGAGCACCTCTTCCCAGGCCTGCTGTTTGGTATAGCTTTTGGTAATCTTGTCGCTGCCCTTTTCCTTGGCCATCTGGCGCAGAACCAGGCGGGGCACGTCGTTATTGGCGAGCGCCTCCTGCATATTCCAGGCGGCATCCATCGCGGGAATGTAGGGGATCGGAGCATTTTTCAGCTCGTAACGCTGGCTGAGCATGGCGGAGAGGTAAGCAAGGCCCAACTCCTCATCGGAAATATCGTCCGGATTTTTAATATCCGTCACCACGCCATTTTTGTAGAGCGGATATTTCATATCCACGATCAGGGTGCGGATGGTCATCAGCTTCAAAACCTTCTCATCCGGCATATCGGGGGATACCTGGATGCTGCCGTATTCCGGTTTTGACAAATTCCACTTTGCCACAGCAAGGACAACCTCACGAATGGTCTTCATCCCTTCCGGAAGCACCAGGGATTCATCCTGCGCCTTCATCATAGCAGCCAGATACTGCACAAGCGCCTCCTCAAGCGGGGTGCCGGGCTTGATGGTCGGAACCACCATGTTATCCAACGAGGGATCTAGTTTATAAATTTTGTTTTTCATCAGGGCATAGAGCAGAGTGACATAGGTATCTGTGTTTTCATCGTCCTCCGGCGGCATGACGATCCCGTTCTCAACCAGCCAAGCGCGCATTTCCTCCTGCGTCGCATTCTCTGTGACGCCCATATATCTCATAACGTCGTTGGCAAACCGCAGCGCAAGGATATATTGCTCATACCGCATATCCTCATCCATCGTATAGGTCTTGACCCAGTAGGAGATATCGCTTTCAAACTCGCTCAGACTCTTATCGTGCCGGTAATTTGTCTGCGGCACCATCGTAGCGCTCTCAAATGCATAGTTTCCCTTATCATAAGTGACCATCAGACCCTGCAGCCAGGCGCTGCTTTCCGGTGTCGACTCAAACTGTTGCTCCACCTTGCCGGCATATGCGATCCATCCGGCGGTTAGGCAGCCGGCGGCCAAAACAGCGGCGAGCAGAAGGCTGAGTGCTTTTTTCATTTTCATCGGAACACTCCTTTGCAGGCGCATCATGCCTGTTTACGACAATACTCCCATCAATACGGTATCCATTTTAGTCGCTTGGAGAAGCAAAGTCAAGGCAGGGGAAAAGATTCCCGACCATCTCCCCCTTTTTCAAGCGGATAGACAAGTGCCCCGCACACGGCGGGGCAGTTCACAGAGATGATAGGCAGCTTATTTCTGGGCGATCGAGTTGAGTAAGCCGCCCTTTGCAATGATATTCTGGATAAAGGGCGGGAAGGATTCGGCCTGATAGCTTTCTCCGGTCGTCAGATTGGTAATAACACCTGTGTCGAAGTCAACACTTACATCATCGCCATCGCGGATGCCGTCGCTCGCCTCGGGGGATTCGAGGATCGGCAGGCCGATATTGATGGCGTTGCGGTAAAAGATACGAGCGAAGCTCTTGGCGATGACACAGGAGATACCGGCCGTTTTGATGGCGATGGGCGCATGCTCGCGGGAGGAGCCGCAGCCAAAATTATTGTCCGCCACGATCAGGTCGCCCTGTTTTACCTTATGAATAAATTCCTTGTCAATGTCCTCCATGCAGTGCGCCGCGAGCTCCTGATGGTTGGCCGTGTTGAGATAGCGCGCCGGAATGATAACATCCGTATCGACGTTGCTGCCATATTTATGTACAAAGCCCTGTGCTTTCATTGCTACGATCATCCTTTCTTTGATGAGGCGTTATATTTGGGCTGGATCAGCAATCCTGCCCGCGATGGCGCTTGCCGCCGCAACGGCGGGGGAGGCGAGATAGACCTCGCTGTCCACATGGCCCATGCGGCCAACAAAATTACGGTTGGTCGTGGAGACGGCACGCTCGCCTGCGGCCAGAATGCCCATATAGCCGCCCAGGCACGGCCCGCATGTCGGCGTGCTGACGATTGCGCCGGCCTCAATGAAGATTTCGGCCAGGCCTTCCTTGATGCACTGCAGGTAAACCTCCTGCGTGGCGGGACTCACGATAGCACGCCCGCC
>DAWDUP010000003.1:38296-41424 GCA_052346825.1 Candidatus Fimivicinus sp.
TAGCACGCACGCCCTTGTGAACCTTATGGCCCTTCAAGATTTCCGCTGCCGCGCGCATATCCTCCATGCGGCCGTTTGTGCAGGAGCCGATCACCACCTGATCGATCGGCACGTCGCCCGCCTCGTCCACAGTCTTCGTATTTTCCGGCAGGTGCGGGAAGGCGACGGTCGGGCGCAGGGCGGAGAGGTCGATCGTGATCTCTTCGTCATAGACCGCGTCCGCATCCGCTTTGTAAACCTGCCACGGGCGCTGCGCGCGGCCCTCTACATAGGCCTGCGTCGTTTCATCTACAGGGAAGATCCCATTTTTCGCACCGCATTCGATGGCCATATTGGCAATGCAGAGGCGATCGTCCATGAAGAGCGCCTTGACGCCGTCACCCGTGAATTCCAGCGAGCGGTACAGCGCGCCGTCCACGCCGATTTTTCCGATCAGATGCAGGATAACGTCCTTACCGCTGACATACTGCGGGAGCGTTCCCGTCAAGGTGACGCGGATAGCGGAGGGCACCTTGAACCAGGCTTTGCCTGTAATCATACCCGCGGCCATGTCCGTGGAGCCAACGCCCGTGGAAAACGCACCGAGCGCGCCGTAGGTGCAAGTGTGGGAATCCGCGCCAATGATAGCGTCGCCGGGGACGACGATGCCCTTTTCCGGCAGCAGGGCGTGCTCGACGCCCATTTCGCCGACATCGTAGAAATGCTCAATGCCGTACTTTGCGGCGAAGGTACGCACTTGCTTGGTGTTTTCTGCGGATTTGATATCCTTATTCGGAACAAAATGGTCCATGACGAGAGAAATCTTCCCCTTGTCAAATACGGAATCTGCGCCGCAGCGCTCAAATTCATTGATTGCAACCGGGGAGGTGATATCATTGCCCAGCACCATGTCGAGCTTTGCCTCAATGAGCTGACCGGCCTTCACCTCGCTAAGGCCGGCGTGGGCGGCCAGGATTTTCTGCGTCATTGTCATTCCCATGAAAAGACCTCCAAATAGATATTAGACTTTCGAAATTGGATATTAGATGGTAGAAGAGCACTGTGGGGAGGGCTGGCCGCAGAGCTTGTGCTCGATGGAATCCACCAGCGCAATCCAGCTCGCCTCAATAATATCTTGCGAAACGCCGACCGTCGTCCAGATATCGCTGCCGTCAGCAGAAGAGATTAAAACGCGCACGCGTGCCGCGGTGGCATCCTTCGGCTCCATCACGCGCACCTTATAGTCGACCAGGCGGACCTCGTTGAGGCACGGATAAAATTCTGCGAGCGCCTCGCGTAGCGCCTTGTCGAGCGCGTTCACCGGGCCATCACCGTCAGAAGCGGCGATTTTCACCTTGCCGCCGACGCGGATTTTGATGGTGGCGGTTGCACTGTGATTGTCATAGGGCAATTCGTCGAGCACCTTATAGCTGATCAGGTCGAAGAAGGGCTCCACGCCCTCAATGCGCTTGCGGATGATCAACTCAAAGCTGGAGTCCGCGCCCTCGTACTGATATCCCTCGTGCTCCTTTTCCTTGAGCTCGTCGACAATCGATGAAAGGATGGGAGAATCACGCGTGATCTCCGGATAAATCTTCTGGACCCGCCGCAGAACGGCGGATTTACCCGTCATTTCGGACATCAAAAATCGCCTGTGGTTGCCTACGAGCGCCGGATCGATATGCTCGAAGGAGCGTTCGAGCTTCAGCACACCGTCCGCATGCATGCCAGCTTTGTGTGCAAAGGCGCTGCGCCCTACAAAGGGCATGTTTTTATGTAAGGTGATATTAGCAATTTCCGCAATCCGCATGGCGGTCGCGGTCAGCTGATGCATGTTTTCCGCCGGGATGCAGGAGAGCCCCCGTTTCAACTGGAGTGTGGGGATGACGGCGGAGAGGTTTGCGTTGCCGGTGCGCTCACCGAAGCCGAGAAAGGTCCCCTGCACGTGGGAAGCACCGCCCTGCACGGCGCAGACGGAATTCGCAACCGCCATGCCGCAGTCGTCGTGCGTATGGATGCCGATTTCGGTGTGCGGAAATCCTGTGAATACCCGTGTAGTGATCGTGAGGATGTCGCCCGGCATGCAGCCGCCATTGGTATCGCACAGCGCAAGCGTCTGCGCGCCGCCGCGGGCCGCAGCGCGCAGCGTCTCCAGGGCAAAGTCCGGATTGGCCTGATAGCCGTCGAAGAAATGCTCCGCGTCGAAGATAACACGTTTTCCGTGCTCCCGAAAAAAGCGGCAGGTCTCCTCGACCATACGCAGATTTTCCTCCGGTGTGGTTCTGAGAATCTCGCGCACATGAAGATCCCAGCATTTTCCAAAGATTGAGACCACAGGCGTATTTGCCTGCAAAAGTGCCAAGCAATTTGCATCCTCCCCGGGCGAACGATCCTTGCGGCACGTACTGCCAAAAGCGACAAGAGATGCATTTTTTAGATGAAGGCCTGCGGCCCGGTCGAAAAATTCCAGTTCCTTTGGATTGGAGGCCGGGTTACCTGCCTCCAAATAGGTAACGCCAAGCTCGTCTAGCGCACGCACGATGCCGAGTTTATCCTCCACGGAAAAGGAGATCCCTTCTCCCTGCGCGCCGTCGCGCAGAGTGGAATCCAGGATGGTTACACGCCGCTGCAAAAGCGCCGCCTCCCTTCGAAAGCAATAACAGAACAACGAGGATGAACGCCCCATTTCGTCTTAGTGTATCACAGAGCGCTTTCTTTTGTCCATATCAAGATATTAAGTTCCCGCTTGGGAAATGCCGGCGGCCTCATGGTCGCGGATTCCCTCGTCGCCGCTTTCCAGCGCCGTCATGCCGGAGCGGGACATTTCCACAATACCATGGATGCCCATATCCTCAATAAAGCTGTCGATGCGGTCGGTTGCACCGGTCAGCTCTGCAGTGATGGTCCTGTGACCGATATCTTTGACGCGTGCGCCGTGCTTGGAGATCGTGCGCAAGACAGCGGGACGGTCTTTATTGAGCGCGCGGACTTTTACCAAGGCAAGCTCGCTTGCAATCAGATGACCCTCCTCCAGGCGGATAACCTTGACGACGTCCTCCAGCTTTAACAGCTGCTTTTCCATCTGGCGGAAGGTGACAGGCGCGGCCTCGGAGACGATTGTCATGCGGGAGAAGCGTGGATCCTCCGTT
>DAWDUP010000003.1:41434-44135 GCA_052346825.1 Candidatus Fimivicinus sp.
ATACCGTGAGGCTCTGGATATTATAGCCACGGCGGGAAAACAGGCCGACAACGCGCAGCAGGACGCCAGCATGGTTATTAACCAGCGCAGAAAGCGATAATTTTTCCATGAGAAGCCCTCCTCTTATTCTACAAAGACATTAATGGTATCCTGTACAGCGCCGCCTGGTGGAATCATGGGAAGCACCATTGCGTCGGGCGAGATGCGGCAATCCACTACGCACGGACCCTCGCAGGACAATGCATTTTTCAGGACGGGCTCGACCTCCTCGGGCCGCTCGATGCGGAAGCCCTGTGCACCGAATGCCTCGGCGAGGCGGACAAGATCCGTCTGCCGGTTAGGGGCGGTCTGCGCGTAGCGATGATCGTAGAAGACCGTTTGCCACTGGCGCACCATGCCGAGCACCGTGTTGTTCATGACAAGGTCCACGATGGGCAATCGGTAGGAGACGAGCGTTGCGAGCTCGTTTAAATTCATATGGAAGCTGCCGTCTCCACTGACGAGGACGGTTGTTCGCTCCGGGTGCGCAAGGTATGCGCCAATGGCGGCACCAAGACCAAAGCCCATTGCGCCCAGGCCTCCGGAAGTGATGAAGGTGCGGGGCTTCTCAAAGGTATAGTATTGCGCCGTCCACATCTGATGCTGGCCTACGTCCGTAATGATCTGCGTCTCGTCCGGCGTGAGGCGGTCAAGTGTTTCGATCACCTGCTGCGGCGTGGGGAAGCCGTCTGCGGGGGCGGAGGGCTGCGGCTGGCGGAAGGAGGCGGTTTGCGTGCGCCACACGGCGTGCTCCATCGGGGAGAGTTCTTCGTTCAGCCGCCGGAAAACCTCCTTGAGGTCGCCACGCAGATGGTATTCGGAAAAAAGATTTTTGTCCATCTCCGCCGGATCGATATCGATATGGACGATTTTTGCCTTGGGGGCGAACTGTGCGCGGTTGCATGCCACGCGGTCGGAAAAGCGCGCGCCCGCAGCGATCAGGAGGTCGCATTCCTGCGCGGCCCGGTTGGCTGCATAAGCGCCGTGCATCCCGATCATGCCGAGGTAGAGCGGGTGGTCGGCCGGAAAACCGCCCAGGCCCATCATCGAAGAGGCGACGGGGATATCCGCATGCTCTGCCAATTGCAAAAGCTCCCGGGAGGCACCGGAAGAGATGACGCCGCCGCCAATATAGAGCAGTGGCTGATGTGCATTACGAATCGCCTGCACTGTGCGTTCGAGGCAGACCTCACGCGGCGGTTCCGGAGGCGCCATTTGAACGGCGGGCTGGGGCGTATAGTCTGTGCTGGTCAACGTAATATTTTTCGGGATATCGACCAGGACGGGGCCTTTCCGCCCAGAACCTGCAATGCGGAACGCCTCCCGCAGGCAGAGGGCGAGATCCTCAATTTTTTTCACAATGAAGCTGTGCTTTGTGACCGGCATCGTGATGCCGGTGGTATCGACCTCCTGGAAGCTGTCGCGCCCGAGGAGGGAGGTGTCTACGTTGCCCGTGATGAAAACGACAGGGATCGAATCCATAAAGGCGGAGGCGATGCCCGTGACGAGATTGGTGGAGCCGGGGCCGGAGGTGGCAAGGCAGACGCCCGTTTTCCCGCTTGCACGCGCATAGCCTTCGGCAGCGTGTGCAGCGCCCTGCTCATGCGCGGTGAGGATGTGGCGGATTTTACCCTTGTAAGCGTAGAGCGCATCGTACACCGCGAGGACGGTCGCGCCCGGATAGCCGAAAATTGTGTCCACACCCTGCTCAAGCAGCACCTCCATAATGATCTGTGCGCCTGTTTTTTCCATGCACGGTCACCTCCGTTATTTTTCGTTTCATATCCTTGCTGGAGCCCCAAGCAGGCGACGGCAAAATTTTCCTCCCCAGCCTGCAAAATGATATCAAAAAACGCCTTCCTCTTCCTTACTCAGAAGACGAAGGCGTGTTAAAACAGCTTCCGCGGTACCACTTCAATTGCCCCTTTTGGGGCCGCTTACGGCATCAGGCCTCCTGGCCGAATCCCTGCCCGTATAACGGCGGGCCTCCGTCTCCCCTAGCACGCCTTCCAGCGCTTTCAGTTTGCAGCTCCGGGGCGAGTTCACCAGATCAGCACCGCCGCCTTACAGCGACCGGCGGCTCTCTGCGCGTGCGGATAAGGATACTATTCCCCATCAAAGCCTTTTGCTTTTTGGATATCCTAGCACGGCTGGGGCCGCTTGTCAAGGGAAAAGCGTTATCCCGCATACGTCACGTATGCGGGATAAGGGAGACTGAACCAAACGGAGAGCGAGTTGCAGGATGAGATAGATCCATATTATCATCCATGCCTGAAACTAGGGATACATTTCAAGCGGGCAACAGATTCCGTTCGGAGAGCGGAAAATGTGGTGCAAATTCACGAAAGAGAGATATTGCGGGAAAAGAAATGACTTAAAAACTTACAAATTATAACATAAAATCAAAGGAAAACCTGAAAAAAAGGTTCTCATTTCTTGGTTCGTTTTTATTATAACATTAAGCAATGCGAATTGCAATGCATAAATTTCATAAGTTTCGCATTACACTATATCTTACAAAATGTACTACGGTGGCTGTTTGAAAAAGGTGTGAATTTGCCAGCCGGTCAAATTGGATTGCGCACCAGATAGAAATCTCGGATTCTACGAAAGGATGGCTGTTTTATGAGCCGGTTTAAAATTCCCAAAATGCCGTCCACGG
>DAWDUP010000004.1:0-973 GCA_052346825.1 Candidatus Fimivicinus sp.
TGCTTCCTTTTCCGGCCGAACGGAAAAGGAAGGGCCTGCGCGGCCTGAGCGCGGTTACAAGATTGTTCTCGTGCATTTTGACGAAATGATATCCCTTTTTCGACAGGTTGGGCTCTGCGAAAAACCTTTCGCAGAGCTTCATTTTTTGCACTGTTCGCTTTCGTTCAGCGCCTCCTTGGCGCCGCATGGCTCCCATCGCCGCTTTCCACAGCATAAGAACGAGAGCTGCCCATACGAAATATAAAAACGGATCAGATTATTTCGGTTGAACTGCGCGAGCAGCTCCTTCTTGTTTGTCGTATTCATCCCCCGCTCGGCCGGTAATCTGCCGCGGATACTCCTGCAAGGATATCCGCGGCTTTTCTCTGCTCATCGTCCCCGTCTGTCGCGCAAAATCCGGAAGATCAGGCAGGCCAGCGCAGCAGAAAATTCCTGCTCGGGCGCAACGTCCTTTTTGATCTCCTCCATCGTGAGCGCCGGCGCTGACTCCGCCAACGCATCCCGCATCCTGCCAAACAGGCTCCTGCGGCCAGACTTCTGGCTGACCACACGCACAGACGGCCCGTGTTCCAAAAATTTAAAATTTTTATGATGAAGCATGATAATCCCTCAATCTCTTTTTTCTCTGATAGTGTGCCCCCTTAGCAGCATTAAATCGTTCACCGGAAAGCTAAGCCTCCAAAATCCGTATGGAGGACTCCTCCTCAAACTGCCTGCTGTACAAGTCGTGATAATACCCCTTCTTCTGCAGCAGCTCGGTATGCTTTCCCTGTTCTACGATCCGCCCCTCCTTGACCACCAGGATCAGGTCCGCCTGACGGATGGTCGAAAGGCGGTGGGCAATCAGGAAGGAGGTTCTGTTTTGCAGCAGCTTCGCAGTCGCCTGCTGAATGAGCTGCTCTGTCTGTGTGTCGATGGACGAGGTCGCCTCGTCCAGCACAAAAATACGCGGATCCGCAAGCACCGCGCGCGC
>DAWDUP010000004.1:983-29567 GCA_052346825.1 Candidatus Fimivicinus sp.
AAGGCGGTCTCCGCCCTCGCCCACATCGCTTTCATAGCCATTTTCCAGCTTCTCCACAACCTGATCTGCCGACACGGCCTTTGCCGCCGCAACGACCTCTTCGTCGGTCGCGTCCAGCCGGCCATAACGGATATTCTCCATCACGGTCCCAGAAAACAAATGCGGATTTTGCAGCACATAGCCCAGATGGCTGTGTAGCCATAGTTGGCTCCGCTCGCGGTAGTCGCGCCCATCAATCAAAATCTGGCCTTCAGTTGGTTCGAAAAACCGGCAGGCAAGGTTGACCAGCGTGCTTTTTCCTGCGCCCGTTTCCCCTACGATCGCAATCGTAGAGCCTGCGGGAATCCTCAGGTTGAAATGGTGCAGAATCTCCTCATCTCCATCCGGATACCGGAAGGACACATCTCGGAATTCGATATCGCCGCGGATGGGCTCCCAGTTCTCCGCTTTGGGATGGAAGACGTCGCCATACTGTTCCGTCACCTCCGGCCGGTCCACAATCTGTGGCTTTTCATCAAGCAGCCCTGTAATGCGCTCGATATTGGCCTGCACGGAAATCGCCTCAGCAATCGTGCGCGCAAGCTGCTGGATCGGCTCGAAAATGCCGATCGCATAGGAGGTAAAGGCGGATAGCGTGCCAATCTGAATCAAGTTTTCCCGCACCATTTGTCCGCCACGCGCAAGGACGATCGCCGTCGCGAGGGAACTGCAGAACATCACCAGCGGAATATAGATTGCGCTGAGCTGGGCGGCATGCACAGAGGCCATACGCAGGCCGTTGGTAACGCCCTGAAATTCCGCATGGTTTTGCTCCTCGATCACCAGCGCCTTTGAGGTCTTTGCGCCCATGATCCCTTCATTATACGCGCTCGTCACGCGCGAGTGTGCCTTGCGGATCTGGCGGTTACAGTACAGAATGCGATTTTGAAAATAGGCGGTGAGCACCGCGATGACCGGAACCACCAGAATAACCGGAAGGGCCAGAGCCGGGTTGAGCAGCAGCATCGCCGCAAACACGCCGAGTACATAAAACAGCGCCCATAAAATATCGATCAGGTTCCACGCCATCAGTCCCGCGATGCGGTTTGTATCGCTCATGATGCGGGATAGAATATAGCCTACCGGCGTGACATTATAATAAGAGAATGACAGCGTCTGTAGGTGAATAAAGCATGCGCGCTTGAGATCGCGCCCCATACTCATCTCCACGCGCATGCAGCCGCGTGTAAAGCAGATGACGCTGACCATTTGGAAGACGATCACGCCCGCATAGGCGGCAAAGAAGCCTAGGCCCGCAGAGGTACGCGCCTCGATAAAATGGTCAATTGCGAATCGCTGAAACAGCGGCATCAGAATATCGATCGCCGCACAGGCGAGATTTAGGATTAAAATCATCAGGAGCGTTTTGCGATAGGGCTTCAAATAGGGCAAAATGCTCTTCCAGACCGGCCATTCAAACGCCCGCTTATTGTAATCCTGTTCCTCATAAGCCATGTTAATCCCTCCTTTTTGAAATGCCGAATTCCGCTTTCGCCAACAGCGCCCTATCGTGGCTGTCCATCTGAATCTCATAAATCGAACGGTAAATGCCCTTTTGGGCAATCAGCTCTTCGTGCGTGCCCTGCTGCATCACCTTGCCGCCATCCAGCACCAGGATTTCATCCGCCTGCATCAGCGTCGTGATACGGTGGGAGATCAAGATTACGGTGGTGCTTCCCAGATTGCGATGAAGTTCTCTACGGATGGCCGCGTCGGTCTCCGCATCCACAGCAGAAAGCGAATCGTCAAAGATCATAACCGGCGCCTGTTGTATCAGCATGCGGGCAATCGCCACGCGCTGCTTCTGCCCGCCTGAGAGTGTTACGCCCCGTTCGCCTACAATCGTTTCATATCCAGCGGAGAAACCCTCCACTGCATCGTCCACACAGGCGATGCCAGCAGCCATACGGATTTCCTCCATCGAAGCCTCCGGGCGGGTCGCGCGAATATTTTCCGCAATCGTCTGGGAAAAGAGAAAGGGCTCCTGCAAAACAATGCCGATATTGCGGCGCAGATAGCCGCGGGCGATTTCCCTGATATCCACTCCGCCAATTGTGATCTTGCCGCCTTGCGCAGGCAGATCATACAAGCGGTCAAGCAGATGCATCAGTGTTGACTTGCCGCTTCCCGTGCTGCCGAGAATCGCAAAGGTTTTTCCCGCTGGGATCGTAAAGGAGATGTCGTTGAGCACTGGCTTCTGCCCTTCGTAACCAAAGCTCACATGCTCAAATCGGATATCCCGGTCCATCGGCGGCGTTTTTGCCTGCGGGGCGTCCGTCTCCTCTTGCGCCTCCAGAATATAGCCGACGCGGTCAATGGAGACGCCCGCCTTGCTCATATCGGAGAGAATACGCCCCAGGCCGCGCACGGGCCAGACCAGCGAGGCGTTATAGGAGATGAAAACCAGAAATTCTCCCAGTGTGATCTCTCCGTTTACCGCGGTTATCACACCTGCGCATAAAACGCAGAGAATCTGGAGCCCTGTTATCAGATCCCCGATGCCCCAGTATGCGCTCATCAGCCGCCCAAGCTGAATCCATAAAGTTGCAAAATGGTTGTTTTTCTCATCGAAACGATCAATTTCAAATGCTTCCCTGCCAAACGCGCGCACCACGCGCACGCCGGTCAGGTTTTCCTGAACCGTGGAGGAGAGCGCGCCTTCCGCCTCGTCCGCCTTCCGGAATCGCTTTGCGATCTTCGCATAGAAGATAACGGAATAAGCCGCTACAACCGGAATGAAGCAAAGAGCGATGAGTGAAATCTTCGCATTCATCGTGAACATGATGCTCATATAGAGGGCAATCAGAAATAGAGTCCGGATGACCTCCAGCAGCTGGTTGCACACAAAATTGCGGATGACATCCACATCGGAGGTGCATCGCTGTATGATCTCTCCGGTTTGATGCTGCACATGCCAGGAAAAGGGAAGCTTCTGAATATGCCCGTAAAGGCGGTCCCGCAGCGCCTTTAAAAAATTTTCTGTTCCTCTGGCCAACCCCATGCGGGAGAGATAGGTGCTCAGGCCGGACAGCACTGACAGCAGCAGCACGGCAGCAGCGGCGGTAAGCAGCGCCGCCATGCTGTGGCCGGGCAAAAGCCCAGCCGGCAGGACGCCCTGTAAAAAGCCTGGCACTGCAACCGGCGCACCTCCGATGACAGAGTCCACCGTGATACGGATAATCTGTGGCGTCAATGCGTTGAAGACGGTATTCAGCATGGAAAAAGCCAATGCGATGACAAACAGATGCACATTTCCGCGCAAAAAGCGGACAATCAGCCTGATACGTCTTCGGCTTGTCTTTTGTTTTTTATTTATCAAATCCTTCAACCCCTCTCTTTGACTGGCAACGCGATTCCCTCTTTTCCTCCTCCCAGAGAAATAAAAAAAGCATCTCTGAAACGATCAGAGATGCTTTGCAGCCGCGATTCTTTTGGGCTTCGATCGACACGTCCCCTAAGGAGCCGCCCCGATAAAAATCCGCTACAAAAGAAAGGCGGGTAAAACAACCGCTGATTGTTCGAAAAAGGGCGCTTTGATCTCCCGCGCCACAGCCGTATCACTCCATACGTATACCTCGAACAGAACGTTGCCATCCATACGCTTCGTCATTCTACCCGCCTCCTTTCATAAAGTCCCTTTGGAAAAAGTTGTGTGTTTAGTATACCTTTCGCTTCCATAAAAGTCAAGAACCAATTTTATTTCTTTTCACTGAATTTTGTACGTGTACAATATATATTGGATACATACACTGTCAAGCTTTCCCTTTGTGTGCAAAAAGCTTGCGAAACACCTGCCCGCTGTGGTAATATGAATGAAATATGATATGAGGTGATGGGGCTTGCCCGCTTCAAAGGATTACATCCGGAATTTTTGCATCATTGCACACATTGATCACGGGAAATCAACACTGGCCGACCGGCTGCTTGAACTGACACAGTCGGTTGCAAAGCGCGATATGACGGAGCAGCTGCTAGATAATATGGATCTGGAGCGCGAGCGTGGAATCACCATTAAGGCGCATGCCGTCAAGCTCGACTATACCGCACGGGATGGGCAGACATATGAGCTGAACCTCATCGATACGCCCGGCCATGTGGATTTTAATTATGAGGTCTCCCGCTCTCTGGCCGCTTGCGAGGGCGCGGTGCTCATCATCGATGCCTCCCAGGGCATTGAGGCCCAGACGCTGGCGAATACCTATCTCGCGCTGGATCACGATCTGGAGCTTGTCCCGGTCATCAATAAAATTGATCTGCCCGCCGCGGAGCCAGAGCGTGTGGCGCAGGAGGTGGAGGATGTCATCGGGCTTCCATGTATGGATGCGCCGCGCGTTTCCGCCAAAACCGGCGAGAATGTGGAGCAGGTGCTCGAACGCATCGTGCAGGATATCCCTGCCCCGCAGGGCGACGGCAGCCTCCCTCTGCGCGCGCTGGTGTTCGATTCGGTTTATGACAGCTACCGCGGCGTTATCGTTTACGTCCGGCTGATGGACGGCACCATCAAGGCGGGGGATACGATGCGCTTTATGTCCACAGGTGCAGAGTTTACCGTCGTCGAGGTAGGCTATATGCGCGCGACGGCGATGGAGCCCGCCGCATGCCTGTGCGCAGGCGAGGTCGGCTATATTACCGCTTCCATCAAGACGGTCCGGGATGCACAGGTTGGCGATACCGTCACGCTGGCGGATAATCCGGCTGCCGGGAGCCTGCCCGGATACCGCAAAGTAAATCCCATGGTTTTCTGCGGTGTGTACCCGGCGGACGGTGCGGACTATGAGAATCTGCGCGACGCACTGGAAAAGCTGCAGCTCAATGACGCCTCCCTCTCCTATGAGCCGGAAACCTCCGGCGCATTGGGCTTCGGCTTTCGGTGCGGCTTCCTGGGCCTTCTGCATCTGGAGATCATCCAAGAGCGGCTGGAACGCGAATACGATCTCGATCTGGTGACCACGATTCCGAGCGTCGTCTATCGGATTCATATGACGGATGGCGAATGCGTGGAGGTCGACAATCCGACCCATTATCCCGATCCCGCCAGGATCGATTACTGCGAGGAGCCGATGACGAACGCACATATCTATGCGCCCTCCGACTATGTCGGCGCGATTATGGAGCTCTGCCAGGACCGCCGCGGCGTTTTTCAGGATATGACGTACCTTGCCGCCGACCGTGTGGATATCCATTATGAGCTCCCGCTCAATGAGATTATTTACGATTTCTTCGATGCGCTCAAATCCCGCACGCGGGGTTATGCATCCTTTGACTATGAAATTTCTGAATACCGGCGGTCCGATCTTGTGAAGCTGGACGTTCTTTTAAACGGCGATGTGATCGACGCACTGTCTTTTATCATTCATTCCGACAAGGCGTATGCGCGCGCGCGCCGGATCGCGGAGAAGCTCAAGGAGAATATTCCGCGCCAGATGTTTGAGATTCCCATCCAGGTGGGCATCGGTGGGAAAATCATCGCGCGCGAGACGGTCAAGGCCATGCGCAAGGACGTTTTGGCCAAGTGCTACGGAGGCGATATTACCCGCAAGAAAAAGCTCTTGGAAAAGCAGAAGGAAGGCAAAAAGCGTATGCGACATTTTGGCACGGTCGAAGTGCCGCAGGAGGCATTTATGGCTGTGCTCAAGCTTGACGAGGACTGATTCCCGGTCCGGAAAGGCGGTTTTATCATGGAAAACGGGCAGAAAAACACAAAAAAGATCATCACAATCATTGCGGTCGTTCTGGCGGTGCTGCTTGCAGTCGCAGGGCTGACGATCTGGAGCTATCACGTCTATCAGGCGAACAACGATCCGACGGCGCCCGGCCAAACGAATATCAGCGGTGAGTCTGCGTCCGGCAGCGAACCGGCGGGAGATGAATCTGCGGCGGCAGAGAGCGGCGGCTCTACCCAGTCCGGCTCCAAATCGACAACTGGCAAACGGGGCGGGACCGCAGACCTTCCCGACCTCAGCATTCCCCAGGAGGTTCTGGAACAGCTGACCAATCCTAACGCTACGCTCCCGGCGGTAACGCCTGCAGAAACCGCAACGGATGCTGCCGTTTGGGGGGCTGAGGACGAAAAGCCTTCGGGTGGCACACCAGTCAAAAATTTGAGCACCGTGCAGCAGATCGTTTCCTATTTTAATTCGGCCGCAAATCAAGTGAAAACCGGAAAGCCCGCCCTGAATGCGAAGGCGACGCTTCGCGTTCGCGAGAATATCACCGGCTCGAGCGAGGCGGAAAATACCAACCAGTCCTATCAGAAAGGGACGAACCTCAATGATGCCTTCCCTGTGGCCGGGCAGAGCTGGTCGAGCAAGCTGGAGGCAACGGGCGTTAAGAGCGCAACCTGCTCCCAGAAGGATGGAAAATACTACATCGCCATCTTCATGAAGGATGAAAAGGACCCCAAGCCACTGACGAGCAACCATGGAAAAGCATTTACCTGCTTCGACAGTGAAGAGCTGATGGATATGGCAGCCCAGTCCGGGGATGCCGAAGCGCAGGCAATGCTTAAGAATATGGGATTTACCACCAATTACAGCGGCTGCAAAATTTCCTGCGTGGTGGATGCTAAAACGGGCAAAATGCTTTCGGCAAAATATTATACGAACGTCACCATGAAGATTTCCGTTTCCGGTTTATCTGTTATCCCAGTCAGCCTAACCATGAATGTGACGACGACGCAGGATTTCTCCATGAAATGGTAACAGGCAGCATCAAGATAGAAAGGATGGTTCCAATGCATCGTAAATTTCTCGCGATTTTTATGACTGTTTGCCTTGTGGCCGCTCTGTTTGCCGGGTGCGGCGGCAAGGACAAGGACAATCCCTCGACCAAGCCGGATATCAGCTTCCCCTCAACGCAGGAAAACGGAACGGCGGCGGACGCAAATGCCGCTATCCCGGGTGAAACACAACATGCGGACGGGCAGGGTGGTACGGATCAGGCGGCAAACGGCTCCGGTTCCAATACGGCAAATACGCCGGGCAGCGGTTCAAACGGAACGGCTGGAAAAATTAGCAGCTCCGGGCAGACCACCACGAAAAAACCTTCTGGCGGCTCCGTAACGACTACGACAAAGCCCTCGGGGGGCGGTTCTTTCGATCAGAATAGCAAGGCAGAGATCGTTTCGTATTTCAACACGGCGGCGAATAAGGTCAAGATAGGAAAGCCGGGGCTAAAATATGAGATGACATTTTCTATGAATGTGTTGGGAGAATCCGTATCGCCTGGCGGAGAAGGCGATACGCTTCCTAAAGGCAGCAATCTAAATAATATCTTTCCTGTCAGTGGAAAGACATGGTCCAGTCAGTTATCGGCTTCTGCAGTAAAAAGCGCCTCTCGTACGCTCAAGGATGGAAAGTATACCATAAAGATTGTTCTCAATGATGAAAAAAACATAACAAATGTAAATAACTGCATACATGGAAAAGTATTTACCTGTTTAGATACGAGTGCTCTGCTTGATATGGCAAAAGACGTAGGCATGGAAATGGAAAATATTTCTAATAGCTATTCCGGTAGCAGCGTTACCTGCGTAGTAGATGCAAAAACTGGGAATATGTTATCTGCTTCCTATATTCTAAATGACAAGATCTCGGCAACAATTCAGTACGAAGGGATGACACTCCCCACGGATATAACGCTTGTTGTTCGTTCAGATTTTAATATGTCTTGGTAATCATATTCTTATAGAAAAAGGCGCCTCTAAAGAGGCACACTCCATGAGAAAGTAATTTCATCATTGCGGGACGGCATGGCTGAAAGTCATGCCGTCTTGCTTTTTGTCGTTCAATGGTCTGGTCATCGCCCGGCAGGTTGACTTCACCGATGAAGTGCAAAACGAAAGTTTTGTTGCAGCCCCTTCCTTGTAATGACAGAGAGTGTTTCATTATCTTTCCATTTTTTGTTTTTCCTTGTAGTTTAGGCTTTTTATCCAGTTGTGCATATTGAGATGTCTCAACTGTGGCAAGTTCCAAAACACAACCGTAGGGCATAGGCTGTCAAGCTTCGTTGAAAGTGGTTTATTGCTGTCGGTTCTACTGCCCCTGTTGATTGGCTTCGATTACGTCTAGAATACGTTGGTATTCGTCCGCAAAGTTGAATTCAATCGTAATGGATTTATCTTCATGGACGTAAATGTTTTTTACCAACTCAACGAGAATCCCACGATCGAGGCTTTGGATATTCCGATATTTCAGAAAGGCTTCAAGGTATGGGTTATCGTTTGTGATTCCCTGTTCCATCATGCTAATTTCATCCTGTAGGCTTTGAACACGTTGCTCTAACCTGTTCAGCTTGTGCCGTGTATTGTTCTCTCATGCGATTGTATTGCTCTCGTGTAATTTCTCCACTCTTCCAATCAATATAAAGATGATCGAGAAATCGGGTGGTTTTGAAAAGTTCGTTTTTTTGTTGTCCTATCATATTTTCCAATCTTTTTGATTTTGTACAAATAAAGGGGACTTGGTTAATTTCGTCGATGATATGGGAAAGATTTTCGACTAGTTCAATTTGTTTTTGAATCGTTACTAACACAGCATTTTCCAGTTTATCTGCCCGTATAGAATGCTTAGAACATCTACTTTTATCTTGGTCAGTATAGGTTCGGCAGGCATAATAAATAAATTGCTTTGAGGATTTTCGCCGTAAAGCTTTATGGCAATCCGCACAATAAACGAAACCAGAAAGAAGATGGTGTTCGTATTTGTACGGCGCAGTACGCATATGACGCTGCTGTAAACTCTGTGCAAGGTCAAATGTGTTTTTATTTATGATAGCCTCGTGTGTGTTCTCTACAACATACCATTGGTTTTCTGGTAAAGAAATGCGGTCATGAACTTTATAACTAATTACTTTCTGTCGTCCTTGCACCATATTTCCAATGTATACTTGATTATTTAAAATTTTAGATATGACGGAAAGGCACCAGAGGCCATCATTTTCTATAGCATGTGGATTGCTGTATTGAAGGCCTTTTTGCTTTTTATATTGCGTGGGGTTGGGAACACCTAATTCATTGAGCCGCTTTGCAATGCCGTTCTTGCTCATGCCTTCAACTGTAAACCAATGGAAGATATCCTGTACTACTTGAGCAGCTTCCTGGTCGATTACAAGACTGTTTTTATCGGTTGGCGATTTCGAATAGCCGTAGGGGGCGAAGGCTCCGATAAATTCACCATTTCGCCGCTTGGTATCAAAGGTTCGGCGTATATCCGCAGATGTTTTTCCAGCGTAACGGTCATTTAAAAGCCCATTTATAGGGATTTCCAGCCCTTCATAAACAGCTTTTGGATTCAAAAAGCTATCAACGACGGGATTATCCACAGAGATGAAGCGGATACCATGACGAGGGAAGTAGCTTTCCAAAAAGTAACCTTGGTCGGCATAGTTCCTAAAAGCCCGTGAAAGCGTCTTGCAGACCACACAATTGACTTTCCCCGCCTCGATATCAGCAAGCATACGCTGGAAGTCCTTGCGGTCATAGTCCGTGCCCGTCTTGCCATCATCAACATAGTTATCTACAACTACATATTGCCCTTCAAAGGTGTGTTCCAGGTAATCTAGAATGATTTTCCGCTGATTGGTAACGCTTAGGCTCTCGTCATTTCCATCTTCCCGGGACAATCGAATATACACAGCAATTTTCCAAATGGTAGTAGCGTTTAGAGTAAAAAGGGGTTTCATAGATGACATGTTACCTCCTTCCCTCTGTCATTGCAAAAACAGAGAAGCACAAAGATGTTAAAAGCCCTTCAACTGGATGAAATAATCTTTGAGCAGGTCGGTAAGGGGCTTGCCGCGGGAATCGAAACTAATATGAACAGGTATGTCTGAACAGCGGAAGGAATAGGGATTTTTGATCTGCTTTAAATAGTCCTGTAAGCGGTCAAGAGGTGGTAAATCCGGATCGATAGAAACGGTTTGAATATCAACCAAACGTTCTGGATTTAAATGCTCTATCTCCGCTTTACTCATATTCTCTAGCTCTATTTTCGTAATCACACACCCACCACCAAACAAAATATTTTGCATGGTAAAGGGTATGAGAAAGCGCTTGTACAGTATGTATCTGGCTTGTGTCCAACACGCTAGATGCTGTGGCGGGTATGGTTCGTAGACTTTTGTATCACTTTTCCTGTAACGGTTACCTATATATGATTTTCGTAATATCTGACCCATTTGCTGTTGCATTAAATGGTGTGCCTTGCGGATTACACTTTTTCACCTAATAAAAATGACAGCATTCACTTTGTTGCTGGTATGTTCAAATGGAGTACCGCAATATCATTGTCAACCTTATTTCAAGTTTAGTTGACGATAGTGCTGCGGTATGTTATGATTGATTCTATTGAGAGGTGAACAAAGTGGGGACAAAGGAGAAATTGCTTGCATGTTTTAAGGAGAATCAGGGGCTTATTTTTGGGGAGAAGAGATTGCCGAAAAATCGTCTGCTTGTCAAGCATGAGAACGGCAAAATAGAAAGTTTATCTTCCGGTATAATGAGCGTCAGGCTTTCGTAAAGAGGAGGACATCATTTGAGAAGCGAAAAAACAAAAAACATGATTTTATGCGCCATGTTTGTGGCGCTGATCGCAGCAGGGGCATTTATCAAGATTCCCGTCCCGGTGGTGCCATTTACGCTGCAATATCTGTTTACCATGTTGGCAGGACTCTTGCTCGGAGCAAAACGAGGATTTATCTCAGTTTGTATTTATATCTTCCTCGGGCTTGTGGGACTCCCCATATTTGCACAGGGGGGCGGGATCGGCTATGTATTCCAGCCGAGTTTTGGCTATATCATCGGCTTTGCTGTAGGGGCATTTGTTACGGGTATGATTGCGAACAAGAGCAGTAAACCCGGATATAAACGTCTGCTTGCGGCCAACTTGATCGGACTTGGCTTCGTGTATCTCTTGGGAATGGTTTACTATTATTTAATTAGCAACTTTTATCTTGGAACCCCTATTGGCCTGTGGCCACTGTTTCTATATTGCTTTATCCTGGCTGTTCCCGGAGATATTCTATTGTGTATTGTAGGAGCAATTCTTGGGAACCGTCTGATTCCCTTAATAAAAGCGAAAAGGGTGTAATATCCAATGGTTTATGTGGAAACTCTAGGAAACAAAATTCTTGAAGGAACGATGATTACTAAGCAGGAAGCAATAGAACTGTATGAGCAGCCTTTGCAAGAACTGTGTCAAAAAGCGAATGAAATTCGTAAACAGTTCTGTTCCAATGGATTTGACATTTGCACCATTATCAACGGGAAAAGCGGACGGTGTTCCGAAAACTGCCGTTTCTGTGCGCAATCCGCTTATAGCCATACAAATGCTGCAGAATACCCCCTGCTCCCGGCAGAAGAAATCGTGGCACAAGCAAAAATGAATGACAAACAGGGCGTGCTGCGCTATTCCATTGTTACCTCCGGGAAACGCTTGTCCGATCAGGAAGTAGATAAGATGTGCGAGACCGTCCAAAACATCAAGGAAAAAACAGGCATTTCAGTCTGTATTTCCTTTGGTCTGTTGAAGGAAGAACAGTACAGGAAATTAAAGGCGGCGGGAGTGACAAGGGTACATAATAATCTGGAAACCTCTCGGAAAAATTTCTCCAATATTTGTACAACGCACACCTTTGAGGACAAGGTAAACGCAATCCGTGCGGCTCAGGCCGCCGGCCTGTCTGTGTGCAGCGGTGGGATTATGGGGCTTGGTGAATCGCCAGAGGACAGAATTGATATGGCTCTCACCTTGCGTGAACTTGGAATAAAAAGTGTTCCTGTGAACATGCTCAATCCGATTCCGGGCACTCCGCTGGAACAGAATAAAAAGCTGACCGCAGAGGATATGTGCCGGATCGTGGCTGTGTACCGCTTTATCCTTCCGGATGCATCTATACGGCTTGCGGGAGGGCGTGGGCTGCTGCCGGATAAAGGGAGAAGCTGCTTTTTGTCCGGGGCAAACGCTGCCATCTCCGGGGATATGCTGACTACGGCAGGGATTACCGTTGAAACAGATATGAAATTACTGAAAGAGCTCGGATATGAGGTGAGATACTGTAATGGGTAAAAAACTGTTTATAACAGGAACCGGGACCGATATTGGAAAGACTTTTGTTGCCGGTCTCATTCTAAAAAAACTGAAACAAAACGGTATAAATGCAGCTTATTACAAGGCCGCAATGAGTGGGAATGACCGAAGGCCGGACGGGAGCCTGATTCCGGGGGATGCCATGCATGTGAAGGAGGTGTCCGGGATTGAGCAGTCTTTGGAAGAAATGTGCCCGTATGTTTATGAACATGCTGTTTCCCCTCATCTGGCTTCACGGCTGGAGGGGAACCCTGTCCAGATGGACTGTGTGCGCAAAAATTTTGAAGCTGTCTGCGAAAAGTACGAGTACGTCACAATGGAAGGTTCCGGTGGTATCCTCTGCCCGATTTGCTTTGACGAAGAGAAAATCCAGCTTCCGGATGTCATTAAAGTCTGCCGTTTAAGCTGTTTGATAATCGCGGACGCTGGACTTGGCACCATCAATGATGTGGGGCTGACAGCGTTTTATATGGAAGCACAGGAAATTCCGCTAAAGGGCATTATCTTTAATCATTTTCAGCCGGGAAACCTGATGCACGAAGATAACATTAAAATGTGCGAATATCTGACAGGGGCAAAAGTTGTAGCCTGTGTTAAAGACGGCGATACGGATTTGAATATTTCTGCGGAACTTTTGAAATCACTGTACGAGTAGAGGGGAAAATGAAGCTATGATTTGGTATCCATACGAACAAATGAAGACGATGAAAGCACCTTATCAGATTGTGGACGCCAATGGTGTCTATTTATATACGAAGGATCAGAGGCTGATCGATTCTGTATCCTCCTGGTGGAGCGTGATTCACGGCTATAAGCATCCAGAGTTGAACAAGGCGATTATTTCACAAGTGGAAAAGTTTTCCCATGTTATGCTTGGGGGACTGACCCACGAACCGGCGCAGAAGCTCTCAGAAAAATTGCAAGGCTGGCTTCCCGGCGATCTGGACAATTGCTTTTTCTCCGATTCGGGAAGTGTAGCTGTGGAAGTCGCACTGAAAATGGCACTGCAATATTTTATGAACTACGGGGAAGAACAGCGCACCATGATTCTTGCTCTGGAACACGCTTATCATGGGGACACATTCAAAACGATGGAGGCGGGTGATGATGAAGATTATCACTTTGTGCTGAAAGCATATGGCCCAAGTAACTATGTCGTGCATATTCCAACCAAGATAGAAGCTCTGGAGCAGGCTTTCCTAAAATATCATGACCGCCTAAACTGCTTTATCGTAGAACCTCTGCTGCAAGGTGCCGGAGGGATGCTGATGTATGACATTTCTTTCTTAAAACGCGCCCGGCAACTTTGCAATCAGTATGGCGTACTGTTGATTTTTGATGAAGTGGCAACGGGATTCGGGCGCACTGGTAATCGATTTGTTGCCGACCTGGTTCTGCCGGATATACTGGTTTTGGGAAAGGCTCTCACCGGCGGGTACATCGGCCATGCGGTTACGGTAGCAAATAGAAAGGTTTATGAAGGATTCTGTGATGACAACCCGGAACATGCCCTGATGCACGGACCGACATTTATGGGTAACGCCCTCGCGTGTAGCGTGGCGCTGAAATCCATTGAACTGTTTGAAACACAGGATTATATGGCCAAAATCCATAAAATTGAGGAAGTTACCCATCGGGAAATGGATGGCTTTTCTGATCCGCGGATTAAGGAAATCCGGATCATGGGCGGGTGCGTTTGCATAGAAGTTCATAATCCCTCCGTATTGAAAGGGTATCAGCAATTCGCCTATGAAAGAGGCATATTCAGCAGACCGTTTTTGAAATACTTATATGCTATGGTGCCTTATGTGATAAAAGAGGAGGAGCTGGTGAAAGTGCTAGATACCATGAAGGCGTGGTTTACTCGGTAAGGTACTGTTAAGATTAATGCGCAAATTGGTTTACAGACTCCGGCCAAATGAAGTCAGCCAGCAATAGAGACGTCCTCCAGAGCTGTCTCTAAATGCTTCATGTTTATGTACTTCTTGTTGCCCCACTGAGTATCGGTCACATGGCGCAGCCGGGCGCAAACCAGTATGAGGGCGGAGTTTCCATCTAGGAAACTCTCTACCACACTTATTCCGCAGAAACTCTCCTGATTCATTAATTTACGCAAAAAATTCACATTAACATGGTTAAAAAGGAGATATTTCATCGTTATCACTATTTTAGGGTCCTCTATCCTTCAATATATGATATGATACTATATATTTTGACAAGCAGGAAGGATGGTGGTTTTCCAATGAAGCAAGATTGTGTCCGTTTTACTGTGTGCATTGATAAGAGCCTTTTCGAGCGGCTGAGTTATGTATCGGAATTCTATGGATGCCCGAAATCGCATGAAATCCGCCGGATGATCGAAAGGGATCTTGTGCAGTTCGAGCGCAAATATGGGCCGATTCCGGTTACGCGCAAGAAGGGCCGCCCCACGCAGTATTGACTGCGGTGCGCGAGCCCGGCAAAACGGAAAACGGCAGCCCCATGTTGCAGGGAGAGCAGCATGGGGCTGCGCCTTTATAAGATGAATTGGGGCAGATTTACAGCGTAATCCAGTAGCGCTGGTAAAGCCCACCTCCCTTGAAAACCTCATTTTCCAAAATTCCGCCGCAGCTCTGAATGGTGCGGGCAGAAGCGATATTTTCCTTTCTGCAGGTGATCAAAACGCGGCGCAAGCCATATGCCCGGCATTTAGACAGGGCGAGCGAGAGCATCTCCTTTGCATAGCCCTGCCTGCGCTCACAGGGACGCACACTGAAGCCAATATGCCCGCCGAACTGGAAGAGGGATTCATTGAGCCTGCGGCGGATATCGATGAAGCCGATCAGGCGGTTGTCTGCCTGCCGGATGGCCAGAAAGTTAGAGGCGGGGACAAGGCCCTCCCCAACAGTTTCCTCCCTGCTGTTATTCCGCACGGCCCGCAACCAGGCCGCAAAGGATGGAGCCTGATCCAGTCCCGCACAGCCGTGCAGAACCTCGCCCCTTTGCTGGAACTCCGTGCGATAGGCGAGGATTTGATTTCGCCAGGATTCCTCCGCTGGGAGGAGCACCAAACGTGTCACGCAAAATTCCCCCTTGGCTTCTTTTTATAGCATCGGTGAACAGGGGCAACAACGGTTCTGAGGGCGATGATATCATAAGGGCCATCTAAATGCAATCAACAGGAAAGCGGGGCGGATGGAATGGATTTGTTATTTCTCTGTAACTGTTTCCGGAAAAGATTACAATTTGTAATCTTTGGTACCAAAGCATTACAAAAGTGTACCAAACTGTAATCAAAAGCGTGTTTATTTCCCAGCGGTTCCACCTTATAATAAAAACAAAATCAAACACAAAGGAGCGGAGCCACATGAAAGCTTATATCCAAAGCAAAAAAACGATGATTATCTCCCTGTCTATCGTCGCATTCCTTTTCCTTTCAGCGGTCGTCATTGCTCTGCTTTTTAATGACGTCACGCCGACCGCCATGCTGGCCGTTTAAAGAGCCCACATCCGGGGAGAGCCTATTTCTTCCCGTTTCCCCTCCATATCAAAAGCGGCGCCGGATGAAAATCCGGCGTTGTCTTTTGATACCCAAAAAAATGTACCGTAAAGCGGATAAAACCCCTTGTATATGATAATCAGTTAACAATCTTTCTCCACATTTTGGATTTTTCAAGCCAACCCGCCTTGTTCTTCAAAAAACGATCCGGTTATCCACACTTTCCACCGAGTTTTCCACACTTTTGCACTAATTTTCAACTATACAAGTCGTATAAAGCAGCTTTTGCCAGTTCTTTTTCCACCCTCTGCCGTATAAAGCTTCTTGGGATCGACCAAAATAGGACAGGAACTGAACAGCGAAAAGGGAGGATGCGCCATGATTAAAGGAGTCAACCGCCAGGTTGTGGAAGTGAGCGATACGGGTAGTGAATACTTTGAGCGGATTTTGTTTATTGTAAAACCGGAATATGCGACAGTCAGCGAAGGAAAGGTACGGGAACGCGTGGAGCAGATCGCGCAGGCCACCGGCGCCCCGCCTCCCACCAAAGCGAAGCGCAGGCCTCTGCTTTCCGCCGCCAAGTTGACTGCCGCGGCGAGCATCGGCGCCGCGGTTGCAACGCTGATTACACATTTATGAAGGAACCGGAAAGTGGAATGAACCTTTCCCCCTCGGAAAACCGAAGAAACGCGCTGCAAAATGTCTGCCTGCATTTTGCAGCGCACTTTTTATGGATTCCTTATACGGCGGATTATTTCATGTGGCCGATCAGCTGCAGCAAAAGGTGTTTTTCCTCCGACGACAGGACGCTCCACTTTTGCAGAAGCTGCGTCTGATCCGGTGTCAGCACGGAAAACGTCTCGCCCTCTGCAAAGAATTGCGCAAGTGTTAGGTCGAACGCCGCACAAATTTTCTCCAGAGAAGAAATAGAGGGCATCATATCTTTGCGATACCATGAGGAGATCGTGGACTGCGGCAATCCTGCCTTGACGGACAGCTCATATTCCGTCCATCCATGTGCAAGCCGATTTTTTGTAATGGTTTCCAAAACACGTGCCATACAATCACCACTTCGTAACGTTTCGTTTATTGTATTACGATAAAGCGTTACTTTTAATAATCATTATCGTATATTAAATGCGATAATATTCACATGAATGGGAATATTATGATTAATAAAATAGGAGGAGATGGGAATATGGCACCATTTAGATTGGTAATTTTAGCTGTCAAACAATGGAAAACAAAAAAATAAAGTGGGATTCCAGCGGCTTGCCTCAGGGCAACTAGGAATAATGCCTTGATCGGGCTGTGGAATATCTGAACGCTTTTTCTCCCCCATTTGGCGTTGCTCCATGAAAAAGACTGCTGCAAAATGCACAAACATGCATTTTGCAGCAGTCTTTTCTCCCTGGAACCCTGGCGGTCAGATCAGCGAAGACGTTCCTCGTCTAACTGTAGCCGGTATTCCTGAATTTGTTCCGAATCCCGGCCGGAAAACGGAACAGGAAAGGCGACGGTGTGCACTACCCGCAAGGGGGGGCCATCCAGCAGCAGGACCGTATCCGCCATTGTTGCCGCCTCCGTTAGCTCATGCGTGACCAGCACAGCCGGCTTCCCCTGCATCGCCCGCATCGTACATCCGATGATTTTCATGCGGGTGGCATCGTCGAGCGCCTTGAAAGGTTCGTCCAGTAGAAAAAGATCCCCTCCATAGGCCAGTGCCCGTGCAATCGCCACCCGCCTGCGCATGCCGCCGCTGAGCTCTCCCGGCAGCTTTGGCCGGGCATCCTCCAGGCCCACCTGCTCCAGCCAGTAAGCCGCATCTGCCTTTGGCGCGGCAACGGCGATATTTTGTTCTGCAGTGCACCAGGGCAGCAGCCGGTCCTCCTGAAAAATCATGGAGATTTGTGCGCCGTCGATGCCCGAAACCGTGCCGCCATCTGCTTTGTCCAATCCGGCAATCAGCCGCATAAGAGTCGTCTTCCCGCAGCCGGAAGGGCCGCACAGGGCGATGACGCCCTGCGAAGGGAGAGACAGGGAAAAATCCGACACGACAAGCTGTCTGCCATAGGACTTCTTCACGTGGCAGGCCTCGATCCTCACGATAGTTCCCCCTTCTTCTCTGGTATGCGGCGGACAAAGCGGCTGCTGAGGCGGTGCATGATGCTCACCAAAAGCTTCTCCAGCAGCATGCTCAGGACGATGATGACCAGCGTCCAGGCAAACAGATCCGGTGTTTCCAAATAGACCTTGGCGTTATAAAGCTGCAACCCGATCGAATCGCGCGGCATGGCGAGCACCTCCGCTGCCACGCCTGCCTTCCAGGCAAGGCCGAGGCCGGTCGTACAGCCAGCCATAAAATAGGGCAGAATGCTGGGCACATAAATCCGCCAGACGGTTTTCCATCGGCCAAACCGGAACATTCGAGCCATCTCGAGCAGATGTGCATCCGTATGGCAGATGCCCTCGCTGACATTGGCCCAGACGATCGGAAGCACCATGAGAAAGGCGGCAAAAGGAGGGATCTGGCTGCCGCGCAGCCAGACCAGCGCCAGAATGATGAAGGAGGCCACAGGCGTCGCCTTGATGATACCGAGCAGGGGACTGACCAGCGCATGCAGAAAAGAAAACGAGCTTGTCAGAGCCGCCAGCAGAACCGCCGACACAACAGCCGCAAGATACCCCGCCATAATCCGCAGCAGCGAGCCGGCAGCAATACGCCAGAAGTCCGTCTCCTGCAGAAGCTGCGAGAGGCGGACTAAAACCTGCGCGGGGGATGGAACCAGCAGTTCCTGCCCTACGCACAGCGATACAATTTGCCACGCGGCGATCCAGAAGAGGATCGCCGCGGTTTTTTTCAGAAGAAAGACCAGCTGTTTTTTGTCAGCGGCTGTAGTAGAAGTCGTCACCGGGCATTGCTCCTCCGATGGATTTCGCGTTCGCCTGAAACAGGACGTTCAGATTTGCCTGCATGGTCGATTTCATTGTATCCCCTTCCAGGAAGATGATGTTGCAGTTCGGGATGGCGAGCTCCGCGATCAGAGCCTTGGGCATAATTCCGAACTCCTCCACCAGTTGGGAAGCATCCACTGCGCTGGCGGTAACATAGTCAACGGAAGCCTTATATTCTGTGAGGAATTTGTCTACAGCACCCTTATTTTTCCGCGCAAATTCTTTATTGACGATGATGCAGCCCTGCGCAAGCGTGCTCTTCTTGCCGGCCTTTTCTGTAGCTTTATCCCATTCCGTTGTCAAATTCAACGCGCGGTGGACATCCTTATTCTCGCGCAGAACGCTCGTAACATTCGGCTCCGGAAGCATACAGATCTCCGCTTTGCCGGAGGCCATCAGCGTGGCAAGCTCCGCGTGCTCGGATTTGTATTCAATCATAACGTCTTTCTCCGGGTCGATTCCGTTCTGTTCCAGCAGGTAGTTCAGGATATATTCCGGCGTAGCGCCCTTGCCGGTTGCATAAATCGTTTTTCCCTTGAGATCGGAGATCGAGTGGATCGAATTGCCGTTTTCGAGGATATAGAGGACGCCCAGCGTGTTGACCGCCATCACCTGCACATTGCCCTTCATCTTGTTGTAAAGCGTTGCCGCCAAGTTGACCGGAACCGCAGCGATATCAAACTCGCCTTTTGCAAATTTTGCCGTAATTTCATCCGGCGCGCCAGCGAGGGTAAAGTTGTATTTGTTAGCGGTGGAGCCGTCTTTGGCGTCCTTCATCAATTTTACCATGCCGATCCCCGTCGGCCCCTTGAGCGTTGCCACATTGAGCGTGACATCCTGTGCGGCAGGCGCGGTACTCTGCGCTCCGGAAGCGGCGCCCGTTGATGATGGATCCTCTGTGCCAGTGGTGCCGCAGGCAGCCAGTGCAAACAGCATGGAAAGTGCCAGCAGCAGGGAGAGAAGCTTGGTGCTCTTTTTCATTCGAGATCCCTCTTTCATATGAATAAAACTTAATGCCATCGCTTTCTGCCTTTTGGGGCGGAAAACGGGGTTAACGCATCGTTCAGCCTTCACAGCACTCACGCAGCTTTTGTAAATTCAGAATGGAAACCATCCTGCCCTCCCGCCGGATAGCCCCCGCTTCCTCCAGCTGCTCAAAAGCGCGGTACAGGGAGGCACGGGCGATATCAAGCGATTGTGTCAGCTGATTCATGCTGGTGTGCATGCGGACATAGGTTTTGCCCCTATCCTGCACGAGATTGGCGATCAGGTAGGCGGCAAGACGGCTTTCCGCTGAACCGCCGGTGAAGGCGTCGATTTTACTGTTCAGAAAATAAATACGATCCGAGAGATAGGCAATATATTGCCGGGCAAACCGGGGATTCTGCAAAATCATCTCATCGACCAAAGCCTTGGTCAAAAAAAGCGCAGTACAGCAAGCACGCGCGGTAATACGCGTAACGAAATAATCATGCGTTCCATATAAGGTAACGGCGCCAAACAAATCGCCCTCCTGCAGGGTGCTCATCAGGACATGATGGCTTGCACCGCCCTTGCTGACTTGCGCACTGCCCTCCACGAGCATGCCGAGGCTGTCGTTATGCGTTCCAGGCAGGCAGATCGATTCTCCCCGCTCAAAAGGCTGAAAGGATGCACCGGGCCGCAGCAGGAATTGCTTCAAGCTGCCAGGGTCGGCTCCCCAGAAGATCGGACTGCGCGCCAGCAGAGCAGAGGCCGCTTCCACCTGATCCCGTTTCATCAGTGCCCTCCTTAAAAATGTCTCAATTGATACATTTTATCGTTATTATAGCATGTCTTTAAAAGTTGTCAACCTTTTTACAATCTGTTCTGAAAAATAGCCGATCGCTTCATCGTATGATAGAGCTCTGTGAATCCCTTTGATTGATCTGGAAACAATGGCCTTTGCCTTGTTACTTCGTAATAAAAAAGGCTGTTTTTCCGCCTAATGACAGAAAAACAGCCTCGTCCATTTACACTTCGTTAAAAAATGGGCTTATGCAACCGTCTCGGAGATGAAATCATCATCGCAGCAGGAGCAGGAGACATAATTTTCAAAATCGTCTTCCGCAGCCGCATTCTTACCAGCCGTCAACTTCTGAATCGCAAAGTAAATCGCTGCCGCCGCGCCGGCAATTGCCGCGATAATCGCAAATACCTTCAAAATTTTCTTCAAAACTTTCATTTTTAGAGCACCTCCGTATAAAAATTTAGGCATTCCGTATGACTTAAATTATAACCGCCTCTGTATCAAAAGTCAATGAAATTAATTTGAACTTTTGCCACAGATCTTCCGCCAAATTCAAACCAAATCGAAAACCCGCCCTGCCTCGAGTGGCTGGCGGGTTTGCAACGTTCGCAAATACTTATTTGGAGGCATTGAGCTTACAAGCAAGAGCGGACTTTTTGCGCGCAGCATTGTTTTTATGAATCAGGCCTTTCGCTGCCGCCTGATCAATCTTCTTTACGGCGACCTGTACTACCTGCTCCTTATCCGCCGCATTGGTTTCAATCGCCGCGTTGGCCTTCTTAATCGCGGTTTTCAGAGCGGAATTACGGGACTTATTGCGCTGCGCCTTGGTCCGATTGATGAGAACGCGCTTTTTTGCTGACTTGATGTTAGGCATCGTCACACCTCCTTTAGCTTGTCATGCAGGTAATTATGATATCATGAACCGAAATAAAATGCAAGATATTTTTTACAAAAACGTGCCCATTTGATGCTCTGGTGATAATTGAACGATGAAAAGCGCATACTAAATCGGAAAAGATCCCATTTGACTGTTGAAAAGGGGGAAGAGGGCGCATGCCCTGATGCAAAATGGATTTTCGAACAGACCTGGCGCTCGAGCGCCGCGAGCTTTTCACCGACGAAGAAATCCCGGGCGTAAAATCCCGTACCAGCCAAACAGGCAATGCGCACGTAACGGCAATTGAAGTACAAACGGAGCAGGGGGTACAGGCGATCGGAAAGCCGGTGGGCAAATATGTAACGGTAGAGGTTCCTCCTTTCTCTGCCGATGCGGAGCTGCTTGACGGAAGGCTCACTGCGGTTGCAGACGAGCTGCGTGCCCTATTGCCGGAGGAAGGCCTCGTACTGGTGGCAGGCATTGGAAACGACCATATTACGCCGGACGCTCTGGGCCCGCTCTCCGGAGAACGGATTCTGGCCACCCGCCATATCGGACCTGAACTCGCCAAATCAATCGGGATGGAGCATCTTCGCCCGGTCGCAGGGCTGCTCCCGGGCGTGTTAGGGCAGACGGGAATCGAGACAGGGGAGATCATCGCCGGTGTTGTCCGGGCCATAAAGCCCGTGGCAGTAATTACAATCGATGCGCTTGCCGCCCGCAGGCTGTCCCGGCTGGGCTGCACCATCCAGATGAGCGATACGGGAATTACGCCTGGCTCCGGCGTAGGAAATGCGCGCACAGCATTGAACCGGGAAACGGTTGGCGTGCCGGTGATTGCAATCGGCGTACCGACCGTTGTGGACGCGGCCACCCTTGCAATCGACCTGCTGGGAGAGGGAAAAGCCGAAGAGGATGAGGCAAAGCTGCGGGAGCTTATGGAGCCGCGCGGCACGGCGATGATGGTGACGCCACGCGAGATCGACCTGCTAGTGGAGCGCGCCGCCCGCCTGGTTGCACTCGGCGTCAATTGTGCGCTCCAGCCCTCCCTGTCTGCGGAGGACATCCTTTCCATCACCAGCTAGAGATACGTATAAACGATGCGTTCCCCGCATAGCAATGAAATACGGAGGAAGCGAAAAACCTCCTCCGATACAGGGCATGCAGCGCTCGCGAAAGCGGCCTTTGGCATACTCTCGGAGCACGGAGGAACCAATCTTGAAAACGACACATTTTGATCGAAAAAAAAGCGGGGCCGCAATGCGCTCTGCAAAAGGAATTGGAATCTGCATCCTGTCTTTCTCTCTTGTGGTGGCCTCGGCGGTTACAGCCCCTAAAATCGGAGAAAAAGTGCTTCCTGTGGTATTGGCAAGCGCGGGACTTGCCCTTCCAGAGGGGGGCTCAAGCCTTTTGAAAGGCCAGATAGAGGAGATCAAAACGGGAGAGCTGCCGCAAAACGAGCTGTCTGCGTCCGTAACCTCCTCCGACGCCACGCGCACGGCCACACAGGCGCAGCCCTCCAATACAAAACAGCCGGCGGACGATGATCTGACAAAAACGCCCGACGATATTCAAAAGCTCATCGAGGAAGCAAAAAAGCAGCTAGCCAACGCCTCCCACGACGGAAAAATTATCTCCCGCAAATATGACAATTCCGGTGCGACAACGACCTATGGAAAGGTAGCTGTCCAAAACCGGACCAGCCAATCCATGGATATTAAAAAGGTTCTGTCAGAGCCGGTAGATCTCAAAATTACGGATAAGTCAAAGCCCAGCGTACTGATCTATCATACACATACCACCGAAAGCTATCAAATGTTAGATACCGACTGGTTTACCAAGAGCTATCAAACCCGCAGTAATCTCGCCACGCGCAATATGGTGCGTGTGGGTGACGAAATCGTCAAGCAGTTGGAGGCTGCCGGGTTTGCCGTAATCCATGATACCAAAATTTATGACGCCACCTATAATGGGGCCTACTACCGATCCGAGGATGCAATTGAGGCCTATCAAAAAAAATATCCGCAGCTCCAAGTGCTGCTCGATATCCACCGGGATGCGATCCAAACCAACGATACCACCCGTATCAAGCCAATCGCCACAATCAACGGCAAAAAGGCCGCTCAGATCATGATTATTTCCGGCTGCGAGGGCGGCGGCGTAACGAATTTCCCAGACTGGCGGTACAACCTGCGGTTTGCGACCCAGCTACAAAAGGTCTGTGAGGAAAGCTATCCGGGATTGATGCGCCCGCTCTATTTCTGTAACCGGCAGTACAATATGCATAAATCGCATTGCTCCCTTCTTCTGGAGATGGGGAGCGACTCTAACACGCTGGACGAAGCGGCCTATTCCGGCAGGATGCTCGGAAAAGCACTTTCCCAGCTCCTGGAAAATTATGTTGTAAAAGAATAAGAGGGATGTTGAAATGCCATCTAAAACGGGATTACAAAAGAGCTTACGCGCGTATGCATTGTTTCTGATCATCGGCCTGTGTATCACAGCGCTTATCTGGGGCGCTGTATGCGCGCAGTTGAATACAAGGGCCATCAGCTTTGACGAAGAGGCCGCCCGAGTCCATCTCGTCTTAGGAGAGCCGGATGGTCTCCACCTTCAGACGGGCGGCATCTACTGGCTGATTGAGCAAAAAAATGTGGATTTGGTCAGGAGCCTGCTTCCTGGCGCTGCAGCACTCCTCCCCGTGACGCTGCACTGCCTCTGGGAGGTGGGTGTCTCTGGCACCGCGCTTGTCTCCCACGCTTTCTGACCTGAAATTAATCATCAAAGAAACCGGCAGCTCCCAAAGACGCGGGAGCTGCCGATTTCCTTATCATCCAGAACCTGGCCGGGATTCCATGATATCATATTAAACAAATATCTAAATCGGATTTATTATATCACTCTCATTCATCGGTTGCAAGCCGAAAATCAAAATTATTTTCTCTGCATTCCAGGTTTTCCACGGCTCCCGGACACGCGGGGATTTTTTCCGGCAGATCCTCCCGCCGGAAAACAAATTGTCCCTCCCGGACTGTACAGAGATATTCCGCTCCTTCTGCCATCCTGCCGCTGAGCAATTCCTCACTGAGCAAATCCTCAATCTGGGACTGTACTGCGCGCCGCAGGGGCCGCGCACCATAAACTGGGTCAAACCCTGCATCGGATATTTTCTGGACAGCCTCTTCGCTGAAGGCCAGCGCAATGTCCTTTTCCCGGATCCGCTGTGAAACCTCTGCAAGCATCCGGCGCGCAATCTCCTGAATCTCCGTTTTCGTCAACTGGTGGAAAATGATGATATCATCCACACGGTTCAGGAATTCCGGCCGGAAGGTCCTTTTCAACTCCCCCATAACCGCGTCTCGGATATGCTTTTCCTCTCCCTGCGCACCGGAATCTCCAGAAAACCCCAGGCTGCTTCGCCGGTTGGAAATCAGCGTTGCTCCAATATTGGAGGTCATGATGATGACACAATTTTTAAAGCTCACCTTTCGGCCTTGTGCATCTGTCAGATGGCCATCCTCCAAAATCTGCAGCAGCATATTAAAAACATCGGGATGTGCTTTTTCGACCTCGTCAAAGAGCAGAACGGAATAGGGCTTCCTGCGTACCTTCTGCGTGAGTTGCCCGCCCTCGTCATAGCCGACATAACCGGGGGGAGAGCCCACCAGCCTTGAGACGGTGTGCTTTTCCATAAACTCGGACATATCCAGCCGGATCATCGCATTTTCGTCGCTGAACATAGTCTGAGCCAGCGCTTTGCTCAGCTCTGTCTTTCCAACGCCTGTGGGGCCCAGAAACAAAAAGGAGCCGAGTGGGCGTTCCGGATCACGCAGTCCAACACGGGATCGCCGCATGGCGCGCGCCACTGCGCGCACGGCTTCCTCCTGCCCGACGATCCGCCTGTGAAGCTCATCCTCGAGATGAAGCAGGCGCCTCCCCTCCTGTGCGGTGAGCTCCTGCGCGGGAATTCCCGTCCACATGGACACAATCTGTGCGATCTCCTCTCCGGTCACCTCTCCCACCGTATGAGAGGAGCGTTCCTGCCACGCGCTTTTATCACGCGTTAGATCAATCCGCAGTTGTTTTTCCTCATCCCGCAGGCTTGCCGCCCGCTCGAACTCCTGTGCGTTGACGGCGGCTTCCTTCTCCTTCTGGAGCATTTCTAGCCGGTCCTCCAGCTCTTTCAGATCCGGCGGCGCTTTGTACGCATGCATGCGTACATGGGAAGCAGCCTCGTCGATCAAGTCGATCGCCTTGTCTGGAAGGAATCGGTCGGCGATATAACGGGCGGATAATTTCACTGCAGCCTGAATCGCCTCGTCCGTAATACGCACCTTATGGTGCGCTTCGTATTTGTCTCGTAGCCCCTTCAGAATCTCAATTGCCTCCTCCTGTGAGGGCTCTGCCACGGTAATCGGCTGGAACCGGCGTTCGAGCGCCGCATCCTTTTCAATATGACGCCGGTATTCCTCCAGCGTCGTCGCTCCGATGATCTGAATTTCCCCGCGTGCAAGCGTAGGCTTTAGAATATTGGCTGCGTCGACCGCCCCTTCCGCCGCGCCTGCGCCGATGAGGTTATGCATCTCATCGATAAAGAGAATCACATCGCCAGCCTTGCGGACTTCCTCCAGGGCGGACTTAACTCGTTCTTCAAAATCACCCCGGTATTTGGTGCCCGCCACCATAGCGGTGAGATCGAGAGACACAACGCGTTTATCCCGCAGGACTTCTGCAGCCTCGCCCCGTGCAATCTGCAGGGCCAGCCCTTCGGCCACAGCAGTCTTCCCCACGCCGGGTTCCCCGATTAGACAGGGGTTGTTTTTCGTCCGGCGGCTGAGAATCTGCATCACCCGCTCGATTTCCGTCTGCCTGCCGATGACCGGATCAATCAGGTTTTGCGCAGCAAGCAGGGTGAGGTCACGGCCGTATTGGTCAAGGGTAGGGGTATTGCTTTTGGCCTGTTTGGCCGTTGTCTGCGCTGCGGCGCCCGAGGGGAGATTGCCGCCCACCGTGCGAGTCAGATCGGCAAGCAGATCCTGCGGTGAAACGCCGAGCTGATTGAGAAAATGGACAGCAAAGCTTCCTCCCTCCTGAATCATGGCGATCAGCAGATGCTCCGTGCCGACATAATTGTGGCCAAGGCCGCGTGCTTCCAGAATCGCCAGCTCGATAATCCGCTTGCAGCGCGGCGTAAAATCGGCCGGTGACAGAACAGTCGGCGCGCCGACGCCAATGGTTTTCCGCATCAGTTCCTCCACCTGTGCGGCGGTAACGCCCCGCCCAGCCAGTGCGACGCACGCCACGCCGCCTGCATCCCGCAGCAAACCGATTAAAAGATGCTCGCTGCCAATATAGGTGTGGCCCAAATCCTCCGCTGTTTCCACGGCGATATTGAGCGCTGTATTTGCCTTTTCCGTAAAGCCGGTGAATTTATACATAAGCCTTGCTCTCCCATCCTTTTACCGCCCGGTTCAGCCTTCCTCCACATCCGTGCCTGCAGCTGCCCGGGGGAGCCCTTGTTTTGGGCCCTTTTTTCTTTTCTTCAGGTTTTCCGCCTGCAGCGACTCCCGCCCCACATGCCGGAGGGTATGCATGGGCTCTTCTGAAAATGGGTCCGGTGTCAGATCATCCGCAATCTCAAAATCGGACAAATACGGTTTTTTTCCGCCAAAGCTTTCCATTGACGCTGTACCTCCCATCCATTTTTCTTCAACCGGGTGCAACCAATAGTTTATGCCTTTTCTCTGCATCGTATTCAAAAGAAGTTCTTCACGGCAGTCACACATTCGCGCCGCGCACATAATATGGGAGTGTAAACAAGGAAAGGAGGAAGCTTAGATGAACTGTTTTGGTGGTTGCAATTCCTGGATCATCATCCTGATCCTCATCGTACTGTTCTGCAATGACGGTTTCGGCTGCAACAACTGTGGCTGCAACGGTTCGACGTTCAGCGGACGTGGCTGCGGCTGTGGCTGCGACTAAGTCCATCCTAACTTTGGGCGGGAAACATCCCGCCCGTACATAAGACAGAGGCTGTCATAGAATGTATACTCTGCATTCTACGACAGCCTCGATACTGTAAGCGCTCGCGGACCATGATGTGATCCGCATTTTAAGGATGGCAAGTACAAAATCATACGTTTTCAACCATCGCATAGCATCGGTGAATAGGGGAAACAACGGTTTTGAGGGCGATGCCGGGGGCCTCTGCCGGGCGGTGCTGTTCCCCCCGGTTTACCGATGCTAGCGATCCCTCTGACAATACCCTATTTTTTATGAATTTCTTTTTTTATCCGGGTGCGAACGTCTTTTTTCTTGTATAACCGCACGTATCCTGCTATACTAAATTTGGTTTATGTTTGCCGGCATCTGCCGGCAACAGAGCAGTCAGAAAGGGGAAGAAAAATGTTCCGCATCATCTGTATTTTCATCGGCTATCTCTTTGGCTGTTTTCAAACCGCCTATTTGATTACGCGGCATAAAATTTCGCAGGATATCCGGGATTTCGGAACCGGCAATATGGGCACCGCCAACGTCACCCAGACGCTCGGCCCCAAGGCCGGCCTGATTACGCTTCTGGCCGACGTCCTGAAAACCTTTGTTGCCTGCTACCTCTGCGGCATGCTCTTTCCCGGCCAGCCGGACGAGCTAGTCGTGATCTATGCGGGCGCAGGCGTCACTCTAGGACATGATTTTCCCTTCTGGCTGAAATTTAAGGGCGGCAAGGGAGTCGCCGTTACCATCGCCATGCTTTTGCTACTCGACAATCATTTGCTTGCCATCTCCTTCTGGTCCGTCTTGCTGGCCTTTCTGTGTAGCAAACGGCTGGTGATGGCTGTGGTTGCCCTCTGCATTACCTATCCGCTGGCCATGTTCTTCTATGGTTACCGAATGGAGACGATTATCGTCGCTGGATTGCTGGCCTGTCTGATCATTGTGCTGCACCGCAGTAGCTTCCGCAAGGAAGTAAAGGTAGAGGACGATTACCGGGCAGAATACCAGAATCTCGGCAAAAATATCGCTTACTACCGGGAGAAAAAGCATCTGGAGCCCCGAGATCTCGCGCTGAGCGCCAAGCTGAGCGAAACGGTTCTGCGCGATCTGGAGGGAGAGGAAATCAAGCTTGCGCCGTCACTCGACGCCCTGTTCCACCTAGCACGGGCATTGGACATCCCTGCAGCGGCGCTATTGGAGCCGGCCCCCAAGCTTCCTGAAACGTCGGATCACCACCATGTGGAACCATCTCCGCCGCCGGGGGAAAAATAAAAAAATAGCCGCAAGCTTTTTCATATGATAAAGCTCTTTGAATCCCTTTGATTGACATGGGAGCAACGGCCTTTGTTTTGTTACTCGCTGCGCTTCGTAATAAAAAAATAGC
>DAWDUP010000004.1:29667-43805 GCA_052346825.1 Candidatus Fimivicinus sp.
GACGTGGGAGCAACGGCCTTTGTTTTGTTACTCGCTGCGCTTCGTAATAAAAAAATAGCCGCAAGCTTTTTCATATGATAAAGCTCTGTGAATCCCCTTGATTGACGTGGGAGCAACGGCCTTTGTTTTGTTACTCGCTGCGCTTCGTAATAAAAAAAATAGCCGCAAGCTTTTTCATATGATAAAGCTTGCGGACTGAACCCGGCTCAGGAAATAGCTCTATTTGAAAGGGGAAGAAAAAACGGACAGGCAGTTAAGGCTTTTGGAGTTCAAACTGAGCGAGGGGTAACCAGCCGAGTGTGGTATCATACGCTTAGAATTGTAGTATGTCTCGATATATTTGAAGATATCCAATCGGGCTTGTTCGAGATTGCCATAGTGGGCATCCCGAACAAGTTCTTTTTTAGGATTCAATAAAAATTCTATGACGGCATCATTCTGTGGGTTACTTTTGCGGCTCATACTTTGGCGGAACCTGTAACGAATAAGAATAGCCTGAAACCGATGAGCCGTGTACTGGGTGCCCCGATCCGTATGGATAATCAGGCCTTCGTTTTCTATGGGCGTTTGCTTTGATGCCGTTTGAGGTAGCCGGAGAGAAGGTGCGTTTCCAGAGCATGGAAACGCACCTTTTAGTTCTGTATATAAATAAAAACTGCAAAAGGAAATCGAAAAGTTACAAATGGAGAACGACCTGTTAAAGAACCCCAGGCCTTCTTAAAGTAAAAGAAGGTGGGAGATTCCAGTTTCTGAAAGAGCGTCAAAAAGATTGCAACATTCCATATTCACCGTATTCGTTCATCCATCGGCGCAGACTGCCGTTCAGACACCGTCGCCGCTATTTTGCTGTTATGTAAAAAGTTTTCATCTTGATGTATCCTGCAAATCAATATGAAAAATATATTTGTCACCTCGGATAATAGATTTTGTGTATTCAATCAGCAAATCATCCTCATAGCTTAAACGCTCCAGCAGAATACAGGGAAGCATGTCTGGAATCTGAAGAAGATTTTTTTCATGAGGCCGTGGCATAACTGGGCGAAAAGTTTCAGTCGCTCTATTTGCCTGTAAGTTGTATCTGGTTCTCAGAAATTCATAGAGCGAGCCTGTAGAAAGTACATCCAAATCTAGTTTGATAAATCGGCTCTGTGGAAGATATGTAGTCTCCAACATAAGGGAGTATTCTTTAGCGGAGCGCAGGCGAAGAAGCTTATGAAACAAGGTGCCCTTGGGATACCCCGTCTGCTTGGCCAGAGATTGGTCCGCTTGGATCAAATCGTAGCTAATGATATCATTTTGAATCAACACATTACTGTTTTTCAGCGTATCTGTGAACGAATAAAACTGCTGTGTTAAAGGTTGCGTAAAGGCTTGAGGGCTGATGAAGGAGCCGTTACCCGGGATGGTATAGATGAAGCCCTCCTCCTTCAAATACATCAGAGCCTTACGAATCGTGGATCGACTTACATGATACTGGTCACATAAGAATCGTTCTGCAGGAAGCGGTGAATTCTCAAGATACTCACCACTTTGGATTGCGTTCAATATTTTTTTAGAGATATCAATATAAAGAGCCGAATCCCTCATAAGAAAGCCTTCCCTTATGTTGTTTCTTATGTTTTTATTCTATCATAAATTTTACATCGAGACTAGTATTTTGTGTCCAGTAAGTAAACTCGACAGTCTATTTCTTACCAGACAATCTGAGCAAAATCAATACCACTCGTACCAGTGGTATGCAAACACAAGGCATACCACTCTTGAATTGGGCGAAAACGCCAAAAATATATAGTAAAGAAATGGTCTTAGATGTATAATACGCACATGATAAGCCTTAAGAATGTAAGGGCCTCCACCTTGGTGGCCGAAAAAAGGACATTTGTAGGAGAAGAACGGTGCTATCGCAAGAAATGAGGTGAAGTGCGTGAAGTGGTTGATAGGAGTAGATGGTGGTGGCACAAAGACCGCCTTTGCAATCTCTTCCTTGGACGGTATTCCAGTTAAAACGCTAACTTATCCAGGATGCTCTTACCAGTCGATTGGAATCAAGGGATCCGTGTCGATTGTCTCCAAAGGGGTGCTTGAATGTCTTGCTGCTGTTGGATCAAGTCTCCAGGATTGTATGGGTTGCTGCATCGGAATGCCCTGTTACGGTGAAAACGCTAAAAACGACCAGGTGATTGTTGAGGCGCTGGAAGCAGCTTTGTCTCCTGCGCCGGTTTATGTTGCCAATGATGTGGAGGTCGGTTGGGCCGGATCCCTAGAATGCGGCGAAGGAATCCATATCGTTTCCGGCACCGGCTCTATCGCCTTTGGCCGTGGAACGGATAAAAAAACCGCTCGCTGTGGCGGCTGGGTCGAATTCTTTGGAGATGAAGGTTCCTGCTATTGGATTGGCCGGGAGGCCATGAGCCTATTTTCCAAGGAAGCAGATGGTCGGGTACCGCGTGGTGCGCTTTACGATTTGGTGCGCCAGGAGTTCGGGCTGATCGAGGACTACCGTTTTATCGACAAGGTGATCCAAGAGATAGCCCCCCATCGGGATAAAGTTGCTGACTTCCAGCGGTATGCCCTACAGGCTGCGGTCGCAGGGGATGCTGCGGTCACGGCGCTCTATGAAACGGCGGCGCAGGAACTGGCGTTAATGATTGCGGCGCTCAAGGGGAAACTTCAGCTCTCTCCTGGGATAACAAACGTTTCCTACTCAGGTGGCCTTTTCAAAGCCGGCGAGCTGATTCTGCGGCCTCTTCGGGAAAAAGCCGGGGCGCTCGGCTGTACGCTCCAGGAACCGAGCCGTTCTGCGCTTGAAGGCGCACTCATGTTAGCAATCGATCATTTTAATGGGAGGAATTAGTTATGTTTTTGACCGAGCAGGAAATTTTGGATACGCCGAAGGCACTGGAGCGGACCTGTAGCTATCTGGAGGCGAAGGGCGGGGAGTTGAGCCGTTTCTTTGCCCATTATGGAAAGAAGAAGTTCACGATCTTGGGCTGCGGTTCGAGCTATATGCTGGCTAAGAGTGCTGCAGCGCTATTTCATTCGCTCCCTGGAACGACAGCCTGTGCCTTGCCGGCCGGAGACTACATAATCGATCCGCTGTTTTGGAGAGGGGCAATCGAGGACAGCATTGTTGTAACGATCTCCCGTTCTGGGCGCACTTCGGAAATGGTACGGGCTGTTAAACAGATCAAGCAGACTCTGGAGTGCCCGGTCATCTCTATCTCTGCCGAGGATCAGAACGACATCATGCCTATGAGCGACCTCGATTTGACGCTGGACTGGTGCTATGACAAGAGTGTATGCCAGACACGCACCGTTTCCAATTTTTATGCGGCGGCGCTGCTGCTTGCCGCATCCTATTCCAAGAACACTAATTTCGAAGAACAAGTGAAAGAAGCCTGTAAGAAGCTCGCGACTTTCCAGACTGGAAACCGTCCAACGCTTGAAAAAGTGGCAGCCATGAACTGGAATAACGTCGTCGTACTCGCAGACGGCCCCGTTTGTGGCATTGCAGAAGAGGGGGCTCTCGCCTTTACCGAAATCGCGATGCTGGCTGGGCGGTATTTTCACCTTCTGGACTACCGGCATGGCCCCATTGTAATCAGCGGGGCGGATACACTGACGTTTATGCTGCTGCGGCCCGGAGAGGATGAACTTCAGGGCGCGATGGTACGCGATGTAATCAGCCATGGTGGTCCCGTAGTGACAGTATCCGAGCAAGCGGGCAATCCCTACGGCGCGACGGCACATATTCAAATTGAGGGGATTTATGAGTTTGCAGCATGGGGCATTCCGTTCATCTACCTTGCGCAGATGACGTCTCTGCTGAAGGCAATGGAATTGGGTGGTAATCCGGATGCCCCCAAGGGCCTTGACCCATACATCACCTTAAAATAAGAGGGAGACACCTTATAAAAAGAGGGGGCGATCAGCGGCGTTTTGTCAGCATCCCATGGGAATGCAAGTGGGTACTGAACGCACCACGAGGGTGTAATTTAACAAAGAGGAGGATTTACAAATGCGTGCCAAAAAATTTATCTCGTTTACGATTTGCGCAATGCTCTGTATGCAGATACTTCCCGTCACGTTAGCTGTGGAAGCGACGGGCGATGCGCTGGAAAAGGCCCCCGGATATCAGGAATTTCCGGCCTACTACAGCGATAGCCATCATGCAGATGACCAGGTGACTCACCCGGATGTCGTCGTGATGGACGAGACATGGAATGGGTATCGGTATTGGGCGGTCTATACTCCCAATGTAATGCGGACATCGATTTATGAGAATCCGTCTATTGTGGCCTCCAATGATGGCGTGAATTGGATAGAGCCGGAGGGGTTAGTCAACCCCATCGAGGGCGAGCCTTCTTCCACCAGATATCATAACTGCGATGCAGATATGATATACAACGCCAAGATGGATGCTATGATGGCGTACTGGAACTGGGCCGACGATCAGGCCGGTGGCGTCGGTGCGGAAGTACGTTTGAGAATCTCCTATGACGGCATTCACTGGGGAGTTCCTGTCACCTATGACGAAGAAACGCGCATCTGGACTGCGCCTACCAGTGAGGAAGAGCGCCAAGTCGCTTCCGGTCCGCAGGACTATATCATGTCAATCCACTCTCAGAATAGATACGATATGCTCTCCCCAACCTTTGTGTATGATGACTACCGCAATACTTTCATCATGTGGGCAAACAATGCGGGAAATATCGGATATCAAAATGGGCAGAACAACTATGTAAGAATGTGGTACTCCGATGATGGTATTACTTGGGGAGATCCAGTACGGGTCAATAATTTCCTTGGTCTGGACGCTGAGGGCAATCAGTTGGCTCCTTGGCATCAGGACGTACAGTATATCAGCGAGCTGAAAGAGTTCCTTGCCCTATCGCAATGCTTCGCGGGTGCAAATCCGGATGGCTCTGTGCTTCATCTGACAAAGTCAAAAGACGGTGTTAACTGGCAGCAGGTCGGGACTCTGCCCCTGCTCTCACCTGGCCCGGATGGAAGTTGGGACGATTTCCAGATCTACCGTTCTTGCTTCTATTATGAGCCCGGCACAGTAGCCGGGAATGGAACCATGCGTGTCTGGTACAGTGCCCTGCAAAAAAATACCAACAATAAGATGGTAGCGGACTCCGAGGGCAATCTGACCATCCAGGCGAAAGATCAGGATGACCGTATCTGGCGAATCGGATATGCGGAAAACGATTATGCTAGTATGATGAGAGTGCTGCTGGAAGACCCCTCTTACACCGTGCCTGCTCTGGTGGCCGGTGAGAGCCTGACCCTGACTCCGAATGTTCAGGGAGACTCTATTTTCGAGGGGGAGCAAGTAAAGCTTCAGGCAGTGTTTGCTCCGGCTGACACATCGAATCAAATCGTGAAATTTACCACCAGCGACCCGGATATTGCAACAGTAGATAACTTTGGTATCATCACCGCCATTCGGGAGGGCGAAGTTACTATTAGTGGGCAGACAGAAGAAGGCCTGACCACCAGTATTACATATACAGTGAAGAAGAATCCCTCGAAGCTGATTCCGCAGGCGCAGATGACAGCGACTGCGACCAGCGAGCATTCCGGCACAGAGGAAGGCCCTGCATCGAATGTGCTGGATGGGAACTCGAGTACGATTTGGCACACGAAGTATAATCCGCAGGATCCTCTGCCTCAGAGCCTGACCGTTTCCTTTGAGCAGGCCAAGACGGTCAATCAGTATGTGTATACGCCGCGACAGGTCGGGACCAATGGCATGGTTACAATGTATGAATTGTATGCGGTCAAGGCGGATGGAACAAAGGAACTGGTTGCCAGAGGTGACTGGGCTGCGGATACCAGCGATAAAGCAGTACGGTTTGCTCCTGTGGAAGCAGTGGCCTTGGAACTAAAGGTTGTGGAGGGGGCCGGTGGCTTTGGCACGGCCGCTGAGATTAACGTGTATGAATACGTTGGTTCAGAGGAAGTCATTGTGGACGCTATGAATACCTCCCTCGTCTACACTGGCTCCTGGAACGATGACCATAATAGTGCCTTCTATGGTGGAAATGCCCGCTATGCCGACAGCGCCAGCGCTTCAGTAGCGCTTACCTTTACCGGCACCGCTGTTCGCTGGTACGGGCAGAAAGACATTAACTTCGGCACCGCCGAGGTCTACATGGACGATGAACTGGTGGATGTAGTCAATGTCAATGGTACAATGGCCATCGGTCAACTTCTATTTGAACGGACTGGATTGACAGCTGGTGAGCATACGATTCGCATTGTCTGCGTCACCCCGGTAATCGACTTGGATTATTTCTCCTACACCATTGGGATCTGAAAGACCGCTGATATCCATCTTGTTCGGATACACACGACAGAAAAAGAAAAGGAGGAAAAAGAATATGCATGGCAAAAAAGCAATTACACTTATACTCTCCGCAGTGCTTTGTGTGCAGTTGCTCCCCACCGTTTCTTTTGCAGCTGAATCCGTAGCGTCTTCGCCGGTAAACGCTACAAGGTACCATGATACATCCTTGGCAGCTGAAGAAGGCAGCTCCATTTTGGGAAATGGGGTTACAGTCTCCTATGATTCGGCCGCCCAGACGCTCACCCTGTACCGCATGGAGGGCACCAATGCCATCCAGATGAGCAAGCCTTCCACGATGGGTTATCCGATTGTTGGCGAGCAGGCGGTCCAGGATTTCACTCATGTTTCGTGCGTGGTGGAGCAGGATGTCACCAGCCTAATGGGCAGCGGTGATCGGATGACCATCACCTCCCGGAGTGCAAGCACCGGCCTGACACGGACCTACGTTTTAGAAACCTCTGATGCGGTAGAGGGTGTGGTGTATACCAGCACTTTCTATGAAGCTGGAGATTCTGACGCGGATGTGGTCTGGTTTGTGGACAATGCATTCGAACTTTACGGTGCTGATGATCGAATCTGGAGTTATAACGGCGGTGGCGAAGGGCCTTCACATTCGGGGGACACACTTCTGAAAATTGACTTAACCGATTCTCAGATGTTCAGTCGGGAGAATAGGCAAGACTATACCGCAGCCAGTATCCCTGTGTCGGACATCTATATGGCCAATGGAGGCATTACCATTGGTGATGCTTCCGCAACCAGGCGTGAGGTGCACACTCCGGTAAAGGAAACCGCAGACTCTGCGCAAGTCTCTATCGAGTGGCCCGGTAAAACGGTTGCTGCTGGGAACACAGTTGCTGCTGGCCAGAGTATTGTCGCTGTTCATCAGGGCGACTACTTTAATGGCCTGAGAAGCTACTCCAATGCCATGGAGTATGTCGGAATCGTTATGCCCACGGATATTCCCGACAGCAGTTATGATCTGCGTTGGGAAAGTTGGGGCTGGGAGTTCGATTGGACTGTTGATCTGATTATTGGCAAATTGGATGAATTAGAGGCCGCAGGTGTTAAGCAGATCACCCTGGATGATGGCTGGTATGATAGCGCTGGTGACTGGGGCCTAAATTCATCGAAATTCCCCAACGGCGTAGCGGATATGATCCGCTTAACCGATGCCATTCATGATCATGGAATGACTGCAATCCTGTGGTGGAGACCATGCGATGGTGGTGAGAACAGCCAGCTTTACCAAGAGCATCCTGAATATTTTATAAAAAATAAAGACGGCAGTACTGGTAAGCTTGACGGCGCCGGACGGTTCGGCAATTTCTTCTATGGAACAGGCTATGCGCTATGCCCGACCTCTGAAGGAGCGATTGCAAGTCAGACTGCATTTATTGATCGTGCAATGAATGAGTGGGGGTTCGATGGATTTAAGGGTGACTTTGTATGGAGTATGCCTAAGTGCTATGACAGCACACACAACCACCCTTACCCGGAGGAATCTACTGAAAAACAGTCCGAATTTTATCGGGCAGCTTATGAGGCTATGGTAGACAATGATCCAGACGCATTCAATCTGCTGTGTAACTGTGGTACCCCTCAGGATTATTACAGCCTGCAGTATGTGACACAGATTGCAACGGCGGACCCCACTTCTTTGGATCAAACCAGACGTCGTGTCAAGGCATATAAAGCCCTTATGGGAGATTTCTTCCCTGTCACGACCGATCATAATGATGTTTGGTATCCTACCACAGTTGGGACCGGCTCTGTTCTGATTGAAAAGCGGGCATTTACCGGCGCGGCCCAGGAAGAATACGAAAGATGGCTGGGCATTGCAGATGAGCTGCGCTTGCATGAAGGCCGTTTTATTGGAGACCTGTACTGTTATGGATTCGACCCTTATGAGACCTATGTGGTGGAAAAGGACGGGGTTATGTACTATGCCTTCTACCGTGATGGCACGAAATATCGTCCTACTGGGAATCCGCCGATTGAGTTAAAAGGTTTAGATCCGGATAAGATGTATCGTATCGTAGACTATGTCAACGATCAGGTGGTTGCAACCAACTTGATGGGTGATGACGCAGTATTCAATTACCAGTTCTCGAACTATCTGTTGCTGAAGGCCGTTGAAATCACTTCTCCCGATCCTGACCCTGTTGATCCTGAAGAGGGCTTCCAGTCTGTAGAGGCAAATGATCCTGTGCTTGTTTATACAGGAACGTGGCACGATGACAATAGTGATCTCTTCCATGGTGGAGACGCACGTTATACTTCCGATGCGGGTGCATCCGTAGAGCTTACTTTTGTTGGAACCGGCGTCCGTTGGTATGGACAAAAGGACACCAATTTTGGTTCCGCTACGGTGTATCTGGACAATGAGTTGATTGATACCGTGTCTGTAAATGGCAGCATGGCAGCCGGCCAAATACTCTACGAAATTCTTGACCTTCCATACGGGACTCATACCATTAAAATTGTTTGTGCGACACCAGTAATTGATATTGACCGATTTACATATACAAGCGTCATTCCAGACGCGGCCTATATTACGGTTGAAGAGGATTCTGAGAATCTGACGTATGTGGGTAATTGGGTGACGGATACAAATGCAGTATTCAGCTCTGGTGGGGCAAAATACACGAACGAAAATGGTTCCTATGTCGAACTGAGTTTTACTGGTAGCGCTGTCCGCTGGTATGGGCAAAAGGACACCAACTTTGGCTCTGCGGAGATCTATTTAGATGGTGAATTGGTCGACACAGTGGACGTAAATGGTCCGATGACCGTAGGGGCACTCTTGTTTGAATCTAGTGGTTTAACGCCTGGAGTACATACTATTCGTATCGTTTGTGCCACACCAGTGATTGATGTGGATTATTTTACCTATGCTTCCTGAACGGAGCGGTATCGGACTAAAAAGAAAGGTGATTATTTTGGAGAAAATTACATTCCTTGGTGCTGGTAGTAGCGTATTTGCCAAAAACATCCTGGGTGACTGTTTGCAAACTGACTGCCTGCGGGAGTGGGAATATGCCCTCTATGACATCGACTTGGAAAGGCTGGAAGAATCTTATCAGATGCTCTCCAACATCAACCGGAATTCCAACGCAGGCAAAGCCAAAATCGCAAAATATACCGATCGGCTGGAAGCTCTCCGAGGGGCTCAATACGTAGTCAATGCCATCCAGGTAGGCGGCTATGAGCCCTGTACCGTTATCGACTTTGAGATTCCCAAAAAGTATGGTCTCCGTCAGACCATTGGCGACACCAATGGAATTGGCGGCATTTTCCGGGCCCTGCGCACGATTCCGGTCATGCTGGACTTTGCCAAAGACATGGAAAAAGTTTGTCCTGATGCCCTGTTCATTAACTACACCAATCCCATGTCCATGCTCACTCTTGCCATGCTTCGCGGAACTTCCATTCAAACCATCGGACTGTGTCATTCACATCAAGAATGTGTACCTATGTTACTGGGCCGCCTCGGGCTACCTCAAGACGGGTTGCACTATAAAATTGCTGGGATCAACCATATGGCCTGGCTGTTGGAAATTACCCGCAACGGAGAGGACTACTATCCCACGATTAAACAGCGCGCACTTGAGGGGCCGATTATCGACATCATGGCCGACTACCGCAAGGATTTTCCGCAGATTCCGGCCATCTCTGGGGAGTTCTCAGTTACAAACCACGATGACATGGTCCGTTTTGAGATGATGAAGCAGTTTGGATACTATATCACCGAGTCTAGTGAGCACAGCTCCGAATATTACCCCTATTTCATCAAAAAGAGCTATCCGGAGCTAATTGAGAAATATAACATTCCCCTGGACGAATATCCCCGCCGCTGCCGCATCCAGATCGAACAGTGGAAAGACTTGGCGAAGCAACTGGTGCATAATGAGAAGCTGGACCACACCCGGAGCCATGAATATGCTTCTTATATCATTGAGGCTCTGGAAACGGGCAAACCGTTCTCCTTCGCAGGAAATGTTCTCAATACCGGACTAATCGACAATCTGCCTGCCGACAGCTGTGTAGAGGTTACTTGTTTGGCCAATGAGGGGGGGATCCAGCCCTGTCATATTGGGGCCCTTCCCCATCAGTTGGCTGCCCTGAATCTGCGGCAAATCAGCGTGCATCAACTTGTCGTAGATGCAGCGCTTTCGGGAAAGAAGGACTGTATCTACCAGGCAGCCATGCTGGATCCCCACGCTGGCAGCGAGTTGAGCATCGATGCGATCCGTTCGATGGTGGATGACCTGATCGAAGCCCACGGGAACTGGCTGCCCAAGTACCACTAAATATGAAAACGGGCACAGTTCAGGATATCATTTCGGAACCATGCCCGGTAAGTTGAGCGTAAAAGGCTTCTGCAAAGTAAAGGAGGAAAAGCTATGTCGGTCGAAATAAAAGAAGCAACAAAAGTAGCAGAACCGACCGTGTGTAAAACAAGCGAAAAGATTGGCCACGCCATCGGTGTGCTGGGCCATGACTCTGCATATAACCTGTGGAGTACTTGGATGATGCCTTTCCTGACAGATATTCTGATGTTGCCTGCCGCGTTTATCGGGGTTCTTACCACTTTTTCACGTATTTTTGATGCATTCACCGATATCTCCATGGGCGTCATCGCTGACCGCACCAGAAGTAAATTTGGCCGTTTCCGCCCTTGGGTACTTCGGGCCGGCCCCATTTTTTGTCTCTGCATGGCCTTGAGTTTCCTGAAACTGCCCATTGGCGTTGTTGGTCTGTGTGTCTTCGCCGGTATCATGTATCTTGTTACTGGCAGCCTTGCCTTTACCGCTGTGGATATTCCTTTCTGGTCATTACCTGCGGCCATGACCAGCAATACGAAAGAGCGGTCCAGTATCATTGGCACTACTACTACCGTCTCTAATGCGGTTGCTGGCGCGATTGGCATCATCCTGCCTCTGGCCTTGGCGGCGTTTGGAGAATTTGAGTGGACATCCTATTTCTATATTGCCGTTATCGTAGCCATATTTGCTTCCGTCATGTATCTGATCAGCTTTAAGATGGTGAAAGAGCATGTCGTACCCGATGACAGAGAGAAGTTTAGCCTCAGACTGGCCATGAAAAACATATTTACCAATCAGCCGCTGCTCTGTGTTCAGCTTTCTAACGTTGCCTGCCTGTTGGCTATTGCTCTGAGGGGCTACCTTAATTACTATTACTGCATGTACAACTTGGGCGATATTAAGCTGGCGTCACTTATGAGCATGATCACCCTGATTGGCATGGTCGTGGGCTCAATACTATTCATTTTTGGTTCCAAACTGATTGGCAAAAGGAATTGCATGTTTGCTATTGCAATTATCTACACTGCGGCTAATTTGGCTCTCTACGCTGCTGGCTGGTCTAACCTCACCACCATTTTTGTCTGTGCCGCTGTTTCTAACATTACTATGGGTGCCGCTATCGTCTGTGTCAACGCCATGCTGGCTGACACCATCGAATACGGTGAGTGGAAAACTGGCCAGCGCAATGAGGCCATGATTACCTCCACCCGTTGCTTCGTCACAAAGTGTGTCTCGGCGGTTGCTGGCCTCGTCGTTGCCCTTGTTATTGGCCTTACCGGCATGGTTCCCCAAGCCGCTGAGCAGGCCCCCACCGTTTTGAATTCTTTCCACTTCGTGTACACACTGGGCTCCGCCGGTGTCATGATTCTGGCCATAGTTCCCATGTTCTTCTACAAGCTCACTGAGAAGCGTCATGCTGAGATCATGGAAGAACTGGCCGCCCGTAAGGCTGACAAGGGTAACAAGTAAAAGCCGTTAAGTAGCATTCCCTCGCAACTGAGCGTGCCAAAGGAGCGCCCGGCGGCTGCCCGCCGGGCGCTCCTCTGCTAAAAGAAAGGCGTAATGTGATTGTTATGATTCAAAACAGAGTACAAAACCCAATATTTAGTTTGCTCCAAAATAGACGTAGTGCCCGCGAAAAAGGGATTTATTCTTGCTGTAGTGCTAATGAGTATGTCATTCGTGCAGCGCTGCGTCGTGCCAAGGCAAATGACACTGTGGTGCTGGTAGAAGCCACCGCCAATCAGGTAAACCAGAACGGCGGTTACACGGGTATGACGCCCAGCGATTTCCACCGATTTTTGTACCAGATTGCTGCCGAGGAGGACTTCCCTCCCGATAGGCTACTGTGTGGTGGTGACCATCTGGGGCCTCTTACTTGGCAAAGCCTGCCCGAGGAACAGGCCATGGCCAATGCAGAGGAGCTGATCCGTTCCTATGTGCTGGCTGGCTTCTCCAAAATACATATCGACACCAGCATGCGTGTAGCCGATGATGACCAGAATCAGCGTCTTTCTGATGCGACGATCGCTCGTCGCGGAGCGCAGCTTTGCAGGGTTGCCGAGGATGCCTTTACCCTCTATTGTGCAGAACATCCGGATGCTCCGGCCCCTGTCTATGTCATCGGCAGTGAGGTCCCTATCCCCGGTGGAGCACAGGAGAATGAGGACAGCGTGATCGTCACTTCGCCTGCCGACTGCGAAGCTACATTGGCGGAATTCCAGAATGCTTTTACCGCTCAAGGAATTAATGACGCTTGGAGCCGCGTGATCGCCGTAGTGGTACAGCCAGGTGTTGAGTTTGCCGATGAGAATGTCATTGAGTATGACCGCGCCGCAGCTCGTGAACTGATGGCAAGCCTGAAGAATCATCCTGGGCTTGTATTTGAAGGACACTCCACCGATTACCAACCCAAGGAGTGCTTACGTGAGATGGTGGAGGACGGTATTGCCATTCTGAAGGTCGGACCGGCTCTGACCTTTGCACTCCGGGAAGGGCTGTTTGCTCTGGAACAGATCGAGCAGGAACTATATGGTTTCAACGACTTCCCGTGTTCCCACTTTAGAGCTGTGTTAGAGCAGGCCATGCTGGAGGATCAGAGCCAGTGGGCGAAATATTATCATGGCACTATGCCCCAAAAACGCTATGCCCGGGCATTCAGTTACTCAGATCGGGCCCGCTATTACTTGACCAATTCCAAGGTACAGGAAGCAATCCATACGTTGCTGAATAATCTGGACGCGGTAAATATTCCGCTGGCGCTGCTCAGCCAGTATATGCCAGTGCAGTATGCCAGGGTCCACGCTGGGGCACTGTCTCCCCGGGCCAGGGATTTGCTGATTGACCGGGTGGGTGACTGTATTGACGATTACCTCTACGCTGTTCTGTAGATGATCAAAATTCGACGTACTGAATATTTAAACAATAAAAAGGAGAAGGTTTTTTATGCCACTGGTAAATACCAGAGAAATTTTGCAGGATGCAAAACGAAACAGCTACGCTGTGGGTGCTTTTAATGTGGAAAATATGGAGATGATGCAGGCGGTGATTGCGGCGGCAGAGGCAGAGCGGGCACCTGTTGTACTTCAGACCACCCCATCCACTCTCCATTATGCAAATACAGCGGTATTCGCAGCTATGGCCCGGGCAATGGCGGCAAAAGCCACCGTACCTGTAGCTATCCATTTGGATCATGGAGACAGCTATGCCCTCTGTGAACAAGCCGCAAAAGATGGCTATACTTCGCTTATGATCGATGGCTCCAAACTATCTCTGGAAGAAAACATTGCTTTGACCCATCTGGTGGTACAGATGGCCGCAGGATTTTCTCTGCATCCCTGCGTAGAAGCGGAATTGGGGCGTTTGGGGGGCAAGGAGGACAGCCTTGAGGGAAAGCCGGGGGAGGACATCTATACGGATCCCAGTGAGGCTATCCATTTTGTGGCCGAAACAGG
>DAWDUP010000005.1:0-11693 GCA_052346825.1 Candidatus Fimivicinus sp.
TTTCAAAATAGCACACAAGTATATTGTGTGAATGTATAATACACTTGCGCAATGTTAACAATAGCTAAGCACTCTAATAAAATCTTAAAAGGTGATTAGTTATGTATATTGACTTCCATTCTTTAGGCAAAAGGATTGTCAGCGCCAGTGATAAAATGTAAGAAAACATCGAGGAAAAAATGTAGTTTTATGGCGGATAAGCGATTGTATCACTTCGCTTTTTTCTCGGGTGCTAAGATAGATACGGTACTTTTCTGACTTCATAGTTCGCTCCTCGATATTTACATTTCTTTTGCTTTTGACTGTATGATATACATAAAAGTATGAAAACTCAGCTATGCAAAAAAAGGCTTTCACAATTACTGCAAAAGCCTTAAAGAAAACTGATATTATACATTTACCCACAAGCCATTTGATACTATCTCATCTGTTGCAAAATGCTTTTTGTTTGTAGCGTGTTGCAAAAGCTGTCCGCCCAAAACAGAAAGTCCGAAAACCCGCATAAATACAGGGTTTTCGGACTGTTCCAAACCAATGGAGACTATTCCCACTCCACCGTCGCCGGCGGCTTCGTCGTAATATCATAAACCACGCGGTTCACATGCGGCACCTCGTTCGTGATCCTGCTCGACGCGCGCGCAAGCAGTTCGAGCGGCAGCTGCGCCCACTCCGCGGTCATGAAATCCGTCGTTGTCACTGCGCGCAGGGCCACCGTATAATCATACGTCCGCGCATCGCCCATCACGCCGACGCTGCGCACATTCGTCAGCACGGCGAAATACTGATTGACCTGCTTTTCGAGCCCTGCATGGACAATCTCCTCGCGGAAGATCGCGTCCGCCTCGCGCAGGATGGCAAGCTTCCCTTCCGTAATTTCACCCATGATGCGGATCGCAAGGCCGGGCCCCGGGAAGGGCTGCCGCCAGACAAGATTCGCCGGGATGCCAAGCTCCAATCCCGCCGCACGGACCTCATCCTTGAACAGATCACGCAGCGGCTCGATGATGCCCTGAAAATCCACGTCGTCCGGGAGTCCCCCTACATTGTGGTGGCTTTTGATAACGGCCGCATCGCCCACACCGCTCTCGATCACATCCGGATAGATCGTGCCCTGTACGAGATAATCCATCCTGCCGAGCTTTTTCGATTCCGCCTCAAACACGCGAATGAATTCTTCGCCGATGATCTTGCGCTTTGCTTCCGGCTCTTCCACACCCGCAAGCTTTGAGAGGAAGCGATCGGCCGCGTTGACGCGGATCAAATTCATATCGAACTGCTCACGGAACACCCGCTCGACCGTGTCCCCCTCGTCCTTGCGGAGCAAGCCGTGATCGACAAAGACGCAGGTCAGGTTCTTCCCAATCGCCTTGTGCAGCAGCACAGCGGCAACGGAGGAATCCACCCCGCCGGAGAGGGCACAGAGCACCTTTTTGCCCCCCAGCTCCCCGCGATATTTCTCAATGGAGCGCTCGACGAAATCGTTCATCCGCCAGTCGCCCGTGCAGCCGCAGATTTCATAGAGAAAATTGTGAAGCATCTGCTTGCCGAAGGCCGTATGCGTCACCTCCGGGTGGAACTGGACGGCGTAAATCTTTTTCTCCGCGTTTTCCATTGCCGCCGTCGGGCAGACGCCCGTATGGGCGGAGACCCGGTAGCCCGCGGGCGGGGTCTTGATATAGTCCGTATGGCTCATCCAGCACTGGCTGCGCGCGGGCACGTCGCGGAAGAGGAGGCTATTCGCACAGGCCTCCACCTCCACTTTCCCATATTCGCTCCCGTTCTCCGCGGCGGCAATCTCCCCGCCCTCCAGCCAGGCGATGAGCTGCGCGCCATAGCAGATGCCGAGCACCGGCACGCCAAGCGACAAAATACCCTCCTCATAGTGTGGGGAAACCGGGTCGTACACGCTGTTCGGCCCGCCGGTGAAGATGATGCCCTTGTAATTCCGCTCCCGAATTTCGGAAAGCGAAGTCGTATAGGGCCGTACCTCGGCGTAAACGTTCTGCTCGCGGACGCGGCGTGCAATCAGCTGATTGTACTGGCCGCCGAAATCGAGCACCAGAATGGATTCATACATGCGGGGACCACCTTTTATCTCAAGATAAAATGCAATTTATTTGCGCTTGAGGATTTCGCTGCGCTTCGGGCCATTGGAAACCATCGTGATCGGCACGCCGATCTCCTTCTCGATGAACGCCACATAATCCTGCGCGGCCTGCGGCAGATCTTCAAACCGCTCAATGCCGCGAATCTCCTGCTTAAAGCCGGGCAGCGTCTGAAACACGGGCTTTGCCTTCTTCAACTTTGTGGTCACAGGGAAGTCCTTCGTCACCACTCCGTCGATCTCATAACCGGTGCAGACCTTGATTTCATCGAGATAGGCCAGGCAATCGAGCGCCGTGAGCACCACCTGCGTTGCGCCCTGTACCCGGCAGCCATAACGGGTAGCCACGCAGTCGAACCAGCCCATGCGGCGGGGCCGGCCCGTAGTTGCGCCGTATTCGCCCTTGTCGCCGCCGTGATCGCGCATCAATTGGGCCTCTTCGCCGAATACTTCTGAAACGAATTCGCCCGCGCCAACCGCGCTGGAGTATGATTTCGTCACCGCGACGATCTCTTTAATCTCATAGGGCGGGATTCCTGCGCCGACCGCGCCGTAGCCCGCCAGCGTCGAAGAGGAGGTCACCATTGGATAAATGCCGAAATCCGGGTCCTTCAGGGAGCCGAGCTGGCCCTCCAGCAGGATATTTTTGCCCGCCTTGAGCGCCTCGTGGACATAGACGTTGACATCGCCCACATAAGGCGCGACCATCTCGCGGTATTCCATGAGCGTATTCAAAATCTCATCGAAATTCAGCAGCGGCTTGCGATAGATGTGCTCGAGCATAAGGTTCTTGACCTCGAGTACGCGCGCGAGCTTTTCCTTTAAGTACTCCTCGTCAAACAATTCGTTGACCTGAAAGCCAATCTTTGCATATTTATCGGAATAAAACGGTGCAATGCCGGATTTGGTGGAGCCGAACTGCCTGTCCGCCAGCCGCTCTTCCTCATAGGTGTCGAGCAGCACATGGTATGGCATCATCACCTGCGCCCGGTCGGACACCATGATATGCGGCGCCGGGACGCCCTTGTCCGTAACGGACTTGATTTCAGCAATCAGCTTCGGGATATCGAGCGCCACGCCGTTGCCGATGATATTCATCGTGTGCTGGTAGCATACGCCGGAGGGAAGCAGATGCAGCGCAAAGCGGCCGTAATCATTGATGATCGTGTGCCCTGCGTTCGCGCCGCCCTGAAAGCGGATAACGATATCCGATTCGCTGGCAAACAGATCGGTGATTTTCCCCTTGCCCTCGTCGCCCCAGTTTGCGCCGACAATCGCTTTAACCAATTCAAACGCACCTCCAAAAAATAGAAAGAAAGCGCTGGGTAAACGGCTTTCTTCAGCGCAAAGCCGCACTCCTGAAAGGTTGCGGCCCTGCAGACCAAAAATACAATTTATTATAGTATACCGCGCCACTGCTGTCAACGGATTTTGGCGGTATGAGGGGGTCTGGAAAGAAATATCGCTAAAATTTAAAATTTGGAGTTGCATTTTTAAAAAGGATGTGGTATGATATTTTGGCAGTCGAGAGGCTGTATGCGAGCTGAGGAGCTCCATGTGCGCTGGTAGCTCAGCTGGATAGAGTGTTTGGCTACGAACCAAAAGGTCGGGGGTTCGAGTCCCTTCCAGCGCGCCAAAAACGTTGATCTCATGCGGTTTTTGCTAGAAGCCGTATGAGATTTTTTGTTTATCATAAGTTTTTGGAACCCTTAAAAAGAATCTTTTAGTTTAGGTTGAACAGAATTTTTTTGCTTTTCTATTATAGAAGCTTCTCTAACCTCTCCACTTAATCATTTTGTTGTTCTTATGGCCTGTAAAAGTCAGTACTGCTTTTACATCGCCTTCTGATAATCTTAACAGCATAATTGTCACCATATGGCGTAACTCGTAGAATTTTTATACAGCAGATTAAGTTGCTTTTTCCTTCGTTACCATTTTATAAACCATTTTTCCAGCAAATTGGGTTCAATTTGATATGAAGTGCACCCAAAAGTTTGACAAGATTATAAATCATGTAGCCGTAAGGGCCTGGATTCTGTGTTGCACAGGAGTCAGGCCCTTTTGCCTTGATCTTGCGGTTGTAGTAGTAGTCGAGATAGCCTATCAGTTTGGACTTAAAATGTTCCATGGAGTCAACCTCCTGCAGATAGAATTATTTGGTACTCCTTTTGACATAAAAATCATCCCACTTGTTATTCAGTTTACCATACTGTCTAACGAATTGGAACTGCCCAAGTGTAGCCTATAGCGGCTTTCTTCCTTTATAATTTAGTTTTTCGTGCAACCAAAATGGAAAAATAACCTTTGACTAATGAATCATCACGATATGCAGCGGAATTCTCCCCATGCTAAATGTATTTCCAAATATATGCACTATAGTAGTATATAACCTTATTCTTCCATAGAATTCATTAAAAGTATTGATATTATAAATAAATAAAGTTATACTAATTACAATAATATATATTAAGTATATTTATTTTACAATTTTGGTTTATATACTTAATATATTGATCCAGAGAGGGTTTTAATGATAAAAGTCTTTATTGCTTTCCCATTTTCGCAGATTATTGATCCAGATACCAGAAAGATAGATTGCCGACATTTTAATTTTTTAAACAACTTACGCGAAACATTAATCAATCATAACTATGATGTTTTTTTGGCTCACTATCGTGAAAAATGGGGGAAAGAATTAATGAGCCCTCAGGAATGTACCTATGATGATTTCCAACAAATGAAAGACAGTGATCTTGTGTTAGCCTTTCCAGGCTCCCCTATTTCCGGCGGTGTTCATATTGAATTGGGCTGGGCCTCAACTCTAAATAAAGAGATTTTGTTTTTTTACATAAAGATATTGAATACTCCCCGTTAATTACAGGCTTGTTCACGATAACAACAGGAAAAAAAGAGTATATAGATGATAATTTCTTTGACGATGGAGTCGCTCATGTTCTTTCATATGTTGAAGAATTTAAGAAACTTCCTATGACAGAACGATAACTTTATACAACAAACACTATGGACTGCTGATTATAAATTCCCAAAATTGTAAAATTAGTTATTTGTAAATAATATTGGTAAATTTAATGAATGCCTTAGAAATCTTTATGCCTTGGGTGTGATAACCCGGTAGATATTCTGGCCGCTGAATCTACAATAGCATCAGTAATAATGAATTATCTGCAGTTCACCACTTTAGCATAGGATTGATACGGTACAATGGCTCTGTAAAGTAAAAATGAAAAGTTAGGACCCGAAAACAGCCAAACTGGCTACGCAACGAGCAGAAGCTCCCGTTTGCGCCTTTTGGATAGCTTGAGACCAGCGCACTGGGCCGGAGTAAGGTTGTTCAAAGCGGAATGAGGGCGGACGAAGTTGTAGAAGAAGATGAACATAGAAATGAGGTTGTTGGCAGAAGCAAAGGAGGAAAAGCCCTGTTTGGTCTTGTACCATGCCTTGAACTGCTTGTTGAAGCATTCGATGAGGTTGTTGGTAATATCATCGTGGAAGCTCTCCACGCGGATATGCTTTACCCCATGCAGCGTCTTAACAGGCATTTGGTAGGCAAAATAGCGGTCGCTCACAATGGCCCGCGGAGTCCCCATAGGCTTCACGGCTTCCAGTATGGTAAAAGCCTGTGGGCTGTCCCTGTGACGGTCCAGATGGAAGCCGAGAACAAAGCGTGTCTCACTGTCCAGAATGAGCCAGAGGTAGTGTTTCTCGCCCTGTATCTTCACCACGGTTTCATCGGCGTGCCACTCGTCAGAGTTGAAATTCAGCGCCGGAATGAGCTGTATGGCAATGTTTTGGAACATTGGGGCGAAGCGGGTACACCAGTTTGCTGATGGTCGTGTGAGATACCTGGACATTCATTACAGTACGCAAAATCAGAGCGATGTTGCGGAACGAGTTTTTGCCCAAGTAGAACATGGTCAAGGCCATGAGAATGACGTGGACCGGATAGCGCATCCGCTTGAAATCCGTCTTTCCAAAGAGTTTGGACATGGACGGGGCTGAAATAGCAGTAGGCTTTGGCACAAACACCGAATGGCGGCATTGTTTGTCACAACAGGTATAGTGAGCGTAATACTCATTGTCATGGTGTAGGAAAGTGAGTCTGCCGCAAACTGGGCAAGTTGGAGTGTTGAGGGATTTTCTCCTCACCCCGCTCGGATAGCCTCTGGGCCTTGCAGGAGATTCAGGCGCCCACTGATGCCAACACTTCTTACACTGGTACTTCTGATATCCATATTTATCTTTTCCATAGCGATAAAAGTCCGTTTTGTTGTTGCACTTCGGGCAGCAAATTTGATACAATTTTGCCATGAAGACTCGTCTCCTTTCTGAGGTACTTGGTTTTGTGGTGAAACTATTGTACCAGAAGGGCTGGCGGGTCTTCAACTTTCATTTAACTTTACAGTCCGTATGAATTGATCTCGGAGGAATTTACGGATGAAAAATTTACTCGCTTTTATTCTCCATATACCCCATATATTGGTTTAACCTTTCATGATGACGACGATCAAAAAGAAGTCGTACCCGTCTACTCCGAAAAGGGACAACTGGAAATTCAAATATCCTCAGAGACCTATTTCGTTAATGGGAATCAAAATAACTACGCTCAACTCTACGAAAAAAGAGAGTTTATAAAAAATAAAATCATTCTAATAGACTTTGATAATTTTCAAAGGGGCCAATTGCGGAATTTAATGTATTTGAGTTTTGTTATGGAATGGAACTGCTGCGAGGGGATTGTGTTCAAAAATTATTGCGCTCTATCCACCGACGTAGCCATCGATACGCTGGGATTACTTATAAAAGGAGTGCTCAGTAATTTTGCCGAACAAACATTTATTTTTCATCCCTTTCGATCAAGGAGCTGACATCAATGGTGCACATAGAGGGGTTCGTCGTATTTTTGAAAATATCGATGAAACACTTCTGAATAATTGTAGCTACACTTATTTATTTGATCCTAGCTTGATTGAAACACGCTCGAAAAATCTAGAATTTTTCAATGTAATGTATCAAGACGCTTATTTGCGCGCACTAACGCAAGACTGTAAAGTAATCACAATTTCAGGGGATCATAGTATTACATTTTATGCGTATCAGTTGGCAGTACAATTTTTTGGCCCTATGCCGCTTATTATTTTTGACGCTCATTCTGATGCGAGTAGAGAATATGAAGATTTATGGCTTAATCATGGCTGTTTTGTACGTGAACTAAAAAAACATCTATCCCCAGTGGAGATATTTCATGTAGGAGTAAGATATGACCCCATGAAGCTGGTCGATATTGATACGATGTCATTTCCCACGTTCTCCTTCGGTCCTCAGGACCAGCAGGTGGAAGAGCTCATTACAAAAAAAATTGGGGACAGCCCCTGTTATATTTCTTTTGATATGGATGTGGTGGACCCTGAAGAAAGTCCGGGAGTGAATTTTCCGGTTTCTGGCGGAATCCAAAAGCAAGAATTGTTTCGGATTCTGGACAAACTTTTCTGCCTGCATGTTGTTGCTGCAGATGTCGTAGAGTATGCTGCGAATAGGGATATCGACAGCCGCTCACTAGATATCGCAACCGAAGTTGTAGAAAAATGGATGAGAAGTTGATCCATCATTTTAATTTATTGAGGCAGCAATCAGGAGGGCATGAAATAAATCAGATGAAACGAAGTATCAATAAATATATCAATGACGTTCAGTCTTATATTTTTCGTAATGCAAAAATCATCGGCTATCCAACACGAATTTGTATTGATCCTACCAATTACTGCCAACTATTCTGCCCGTTATGTCCGACGGGCAACCACAAAAAGAATGTGAAAAAGGGGAATTTAACCTATCAGAATTATTTGAAACTAATCAATGAGATAGGAGACTATTTGTATAAAATTACGTTCTATAACTGGGGAGAACCCCTTTTTAACCCAGAATTATTCTTATGTGTAAAAGATGCAGCCAATCGAGGGATACGTGCCAATATCAGTACAAATTTAAACTATTACACGGATGCCATATTAAGAGACCTTGTAGAAAGCAATCTTTATAAACTTACGATTAGTTTGGATGGAGCGTCCCAGGAAACATATGAAGTTTATCGAAAAAATGGTGATTTTCAAAAAGTTATAGCAGGAATTCGTAAGATTAATAAAATCAAGGAAGAATTAAATACGCCTTATCCTATATTGCTCTGGCAATATATCCTTATGTCACATAATGAAAATGAAGTAGAACAGGCAAAAAGCCTTGCAAAAGAACTAAATATGGAGTTTCGGCTGAAAGCAGTCTCTTTAGAGGACGACAGTGTTCAACAGCAAAAAAAGTGGTACCCGAAAAATAAAGAATACCAAAAGATTGTTCATGATGCAAACAGCCGCAAGCCTTATATTGATCGGTGCATTGAATTATGGAATTCTCCTGTAATCAATTGGGATGGTGCTCTCTTTCCATGTTGCCATGTATTCGGGGATGAGTATAGTATGGGGAATGTATTTACAGACGGATTTAAAAAAACATGGAATAATCAAAAGATGATTTCTGCAAGAAAAGCGGTTATGCATCTCAATGGAAAACACGGGAATACATACTGTCAAGTCTGTCCGGATCGAAGACCATATCGCTCGGTTCATGAATTTATCAATGCACTGTCGAGAAAAGGAACGTCCAGACGAAATATTTTTCAGGATAAAAAAGATATGAGAAAGTATGAGAATTGGGAGAGTATTGCAAGGAAAACGCATTAACAAAAGGAAGATGAGAATAGTGAAGTATACATTTCACGAAGGAAACAATGCTAATATATCCTTTTTAAGAGAAAAACAAACTCTCGATCTGAAAGGACAGATATTTGACCCCTTGGAAGAAAAAGTACGGCTTGACTCACCGTTGTGTATTGAGATACAGGAAAAGAATAAAAGAATCGGATATGCCCTGATTGACACAAAAGAAAACCCTGAAAAGACCATTCTTGAATTTTATCTTTTGATTGAATATAGAAAAGATGCAAAATTCATATTGAATGAACTAATACGGAATTATAAATGTACTTTCTGGTATGTAAACACGCAGGATTCTTTTTCCCTTCCATTGATGGTTGAATGCGGTTACCCCAGTGAAATAGACGGATTTATCTTCTCCATTAATGATGAAGTAAGACAGAGGAACAACACGCCTGATCTGACTGTCAAAAAGGCTGTACCTGACGATTTAGACGCAGTTTATGAATTAATAATGCAGGACGGTTTTTTTACCGGAGCCGGAAAAGAAGATGCTTTAGCTAGGATACGAACGGGAGAGATATTTTTATTATATTCCAGTAAACTAATTGGGGTAGGCTTCGTTTCACCTTTACTGAGAACACCAGATTTCGCTGATATTGCAATGATTATTGATAAAGAGCATCGCAGGCAGGGATATGCTACTCAATTAGTGGATCAATTGATAAAAATCAGCTTTCAGCAAAATTTGCGGCCAACCGCATTAACTTCTGAAACAAATATTGCTTCAAGAAAGACCTTGCAAAAATGCGGATTTTATGTAGACGGATGTATGTTGCTCAGTAAATTGACGAAAGGAACGGAATCATTTTGACGGTTATGGAAAAGCCAAAAAAAGAACTGGAATGGAAGATGCACACTTGCTGCAATTATCATTGTAGTTACTGTATAGATCAAAGGAGCGCCTTCCTTAAGAAACCGGATACAGCACTGGCCAGACCGTATGCTCAAGCAATTATCAAGCAACTGAAGGAACCTTGGATGATTCAGATTCTTGGCGGCGAACCGTTTTATGATGAAAAATTTTTAATTGAAGCTGCCGAAGAATTTATTGCGCACGGCCATTGGATCAAAATTTTTACGAATTTATCCGCGTCCACATCTATGTGGGAACAATTTATCAAAGCTACTTACGGAAAAATTTATAAAATTAAAGCTACCTATCATATGAATCAAATTGATTTTGACTCTTTTTTGAAAACTGCTTTATTTATAAGGGAAAATATTTACCTGGATACCAAATTTAAAATATTCAGTGTTGTTTTACCCGGCACAGACAATATTCTCAGGTTAGCAGAAGCTCATAAGAGATTCATGGAACATGGTCTCGATTTTGATGTGATGCCATTGATTGATGTAAAAACGGATCGCTATCATTTTTATATGAAAGAAGATCTGGATTTAATATATTATCTTTTTGGAAAAAATTATGCTCACACTACTACTGTTGATTGCAACAAGGGCATCCATGGGTGACCGCCGACCAGGTGTCATTTTTCCTTGGCAGCAGCCTGTTTGAGATGAATAATTTTGAAGCAAGGCCACAGGATATGATGAATAAAGTAGCCGATACGTTTCATTTTTCCAAATTACGTTTTTGTGTGTCAAATACTTGTGTCACCGCAGTAGATGCGATCGGTTTGTCAGAACGGCTGCTACAGAATGCCATGGCGCAAACCTGTATTGTTGTACTTTTGATTATGCCAGCGACTTTATCCGTAAGGGTTTTGCATCGCTAAATATCTTAAGTGAGCATGATGACCTTCAGATTTACCACAGAGACTGCAAAGGGACCGTACTGGCTACTGCGGCAGTTGTCTGCCTGATTACAGGCAACAAAATGAAGCCGAAAGCCAAAATCATCGATGCACACACCATTAATGATGCTTACGCACTATCCGGTTTATCCCCAGGAAACACAGGAAACCACAAAGCTGTAACCCTGCTGCTGAAAAAAACGGACGTTCAATAAACCAAATAACTGCGGTCTTATGCAGTGCAAACGGCGTATGGGCGAATGACATACGCTATCTCATGCTTTTGCAGGAGTTAGGCTATACCGGGATTATCAGCTCAGTTAAAAATATTACTAGGCATTCTCTGGGTGCTACTATATTAATCGAATTGTGCGTGTTTCTGGATTTACTCTCAAAGCGCCAGTTTACTACGGAATGTTTCAGGTATCAGTTAGACACTGAAAAGAAACCATATATACTTCCAATTATGCAAACAGTAACACAGGGCACTTTTTTGTCATTAGGGACAGGCTTCGGCGGAATTGCCGGCGCTTTGTTATTTGAGGTTTGAAAGTATGACTACAATTGACTCTTTATCATGCCGATACAGCGTTGGGGAGCTGGAAGCTTTTCAAAAAACGATTGAGCCTGCAGCCATAAATAAATTCTATAAGTGTGATATTCGGGCCCTTGGTGTATACAAAACGCTTATGCACTTATTAAATAGGAATCCGGATGTAGAATTGGATGCAGTCATTCTTTGCCTGAACAAAAGCCTAAGAGATCGTCAAAAGAAATACTACGATATGGCTTTGCAAGGCAAAAATAGCTCCATTTTATTTAAACAGTCACCCAATAATATCCTGTCGTCCCTGCCGGCGATCGCATTGAAAAAGCAAATACATACTGTGACAATATTTGCAGACAATTTAACATACGCGCTATCCTACGCACAGGCTTATGAGGATGAATATCCCCAAACCGCAGTTGTATGTGCGGTTGAAGCAGACGGTGAGGATATTACAGCGAGGGCTGAACTGCTTTTTTTACAAAGGGGCGCAACCAATA
>DAWDUP010000005.1:11703-18554 GCA_052346825.1 Candidatus Fimivicinus sp.
CCATTGGTTCAAGATTTAGGAGGCGGTTATGAAAGCAAGTATCATAATTTGTTCTTACAACAAGCTGAGCAGATTAAAAGCTACCTTAAAAAGCTATTGCCAGCTGGATGACAACAATTGTTTTGAGATTATTGTCTGTGATGACGGATCGAGGTATGCCCCATCGGAAATAATGGACAGCCAGCTTAATATGAAGCTTCTGAGGTTAAGCCACTGTGGCCTTAGTGCCGCGAGAAACAGAGGAATCGATGCCGCCGATGGGGATATCATTATTTACAGCGATGATGATTTGTTGGTGGATCACGGCTTTATAACGCGACATATCAGGCACCATGAGGAAAATAACAATATCGCTGTGATCTGTAAACATAATATGCTGCATATCACTGATTCTGAGATCGAATCCATTGTTCAAGGCAAAACTGACTTCAAACAGCTTTTTATGAAAGCCAAGGCGGATGCTTACGCCGGTCAATTAACCGATATTCTTTTTCAGGCTGGTATAAGCCGTCATTGGATCCGCACAAACGCTGGTACCTCTATTAAGAAAGATGATTTAATTGCAGTTGGCTGTTTTGATGAACATTTTACAGGTTGGGGATTCGAAGATATTGAGTTAGGATACCGTTTATCAAAAAACAACATCAGATTTTTCTATGATGAACAGATCCAGCTCTTTCATATGGATCACAGCAGAGATAGAAAAAAGATGATAACGGACATTAAAAGAAATATCCGGTATTTTTATGATAAGCACAGCGGTGCACAGGAGATTGGGAAATATTGGGATTATTTGAGAGGAAAGATTACGCTAAAAGAGTTTGATGCGGCAACATTTCATGAATTGCAAAAGGATTCCAAGGATGATTACTGTTATCTATTAATGCGAAATAAATTACCCGAAATAAAAAATTTGGATAAGGGAAGGGATTAGAAATGACAAAAGAAACAATTATTGAGACCATTAAAAACTTTTTAAGAGAAAACTTGTCAGGCACATTTAACGATGCAGATGCAAATTTAATGGAAGCTGGGATGGATTCCCTGACTACAATTAAATTAATCATCCATTTGGAAAACACCTTTCATTTTAGTTACGAAGACGATGATTTGTTGGAAGAGAATTTTAAAACGATGAATATTATAGCCGATTACATAAAAAAGACAGTCTAAAGTGTGGAACAGGCCAAACGGTCTGACGATAGGAGCCTAAAGAGTCTGCCCGGGCCCTTTTAATGCAGTATTATCAAATAGGCGTGATGAGACAACAAAGCATGCGTAGTCGCCGATAATTTTTTGTAAATATATGATGCTGTTAAAGCCCCGTTCATTGATGAACGGGGCTTTACTTCTTGGGATTCATTTTAAGCAAACACAATGTTTTCCACACTGGCAGCATACTTTCGTTGGCACCTCCAATGAAGATCAGCATTCCGACAGTTTTCTTTACAAAAATTCCATGACGCGGGCGATGGGCCGATTTTCAGCCCATAGGTCATGGTGATGTTACAGGTAATGGTCGCGTTGTTTTCATGGTCGTGTCTGTAAAAAGCCAAGGTCTTGGTCATTTGTCAAAAAATCCGGTATCCATTGGCGCTACGATCGGAAGATAGGCACAGGTTCCCATAGTCCCGTTCCGAAGGTTCGATTTATGGACTCTTTTTATAATTTCTGGACATAAAAACGACTTCCTATTGTAGTTTCCACTGTACAAATAGGGGGGCTCTTTTTTCACTGTCTGTTTTCAGGATATGGCCGGGCCTTTCTACCGTCTTAGTAGCACGACGCTTCGATAGAAAATCTGCTACTATGCACTGGTTTCCGTAGGGATAACCAATTGCAGTAGATGCAGATTCCGTCATATAAAATTGTGATGTATGCACAAATACAACTGAGAAATGGCGGGGCTTATTATCATATGTTGCATGAAGTGTCTAGCTACGAACCAAAAGGTCGGGGGTTCGAGTCCCTTCCAGCGCGCCAAAAACCTTGTAATGATGCGGTTTTTGAAGTGTTTTTAGTGCTTCAATAAGCCGCATCATTTTTTATTTTCATCTGCTTTTCTCCTTTCCTTCGTAGGATTTTAGACACCTAAAATCATTCCTTTGAGCCGGTCACTTCGGAGATCCATCCATTCTGTTCCTTCCATTGCGACTCCCCTTTTGCACCAATATTTCGATACAACAAGAAGTCCAGCAGTTTTTCCTCCTCCATTTTCTTTATTTTTTATTCGGCGTTTTTCTGCATGTTATCATTGGCACTGACAAAAACTGGGGGAATCAAATAGTAGAAAATTATGACAGGCACATTCCCATGTCTCTATATGGAATATGCCTGTCAGTCCATTTATATTTTAAATTAATGACTTCTCCTGCTGCTTGATATACGTCTCGAGACTGCGTTTATCAATCAGTGATGGAACAACGCCCTCCCGGGAGATGCAGAATCCCGCAGCATAGGTGGCAATCTGAACTGCTTCTTCTAGAGAATACCCATATAGAAGATAGGATGCGAGTGCGCTGATAAACGCATCGCTGGCCCCGGTATTATCTACGGATGGGAAAGGCACAGCCGGAAAATACTTGTCCAGATTGACGCAACGGACATAGCAGCCCCGTTCTCCGAGAGTGACAATTACGATTTCTATACCGCATTCCAGCAGGAATGCAGTTTTTTCTTCTATACTGTCATAATCTGGGCATAATTCATTCAGTTCGTCTTCATTTGGAATCAGAATATCTACCTGTGCAAGCACTTCAGACGGGATGTGGCTGCATACGGAAGGCTTTAGTATTGTTTTGGCGCCGTATTCATGTGCGACACGGCAGGCTTCTGCAACGGTATCCAGCGGGATTTCGGACTGAATCAGACAGTATCCGGTATTCTTGAAGAAGCGTTTTCTCTTTTGGATCTCTTCCGGAGTCAGGGTGTTGTTTGCCCCGGCGAGGATAGAGATCATCGAGTGGCCGCTGGCTTCTACAAAAATATATGCTTTACCGGTTTTAGCCTGATTATATCTTTTTACGCCGAAAGATTCTACTCCGTATTCATCGAGAGCTTTGTAAATGTAATCCGAATCGATATCGGATCCAACATTTCCAATCAGTGTCACGCGGTGTCCCAGCTTTGCAGCTCCGATGGACTGGTTGATCCCCTTGCCTCCTGGATATGTGGAGGAAGTGGAAGTGCTGACGGTCTTTCCGCTATGAGGAAGCTGCGGTACATTCAGGTATGTATCGATGTTGATACTGCCGACAACTGTAATCTTCGGCGCCTCCAGGCCGAATGGAATGCTGACGGTTGTTTGATTATCCAAATGGAATTCCTGAACAAAAGAATGCACTTCGTCTTTTCGTTTTTCGATTTCGGTAATCAGCTTGCTGCACAGATAAGAACCAAAATCGGCATTTAAAATTGTATAAGTGGAAATTTCAGAAATATTGGGAAAAGCAAGGCTCTCCATCGTGTCATTTTTTAAGGAAATGAGGGAAATATCCTCAGGAATCCTGTAGTTGAGCGTATTCATGAGCTGATAGAATTCCATTGCTTTCCGATAATGAGAAGAAATAATTCCGCTGATACTACGGGTGTTTACTTTATAAATCAGGGATTCGTTCAAATCATAAAAAATGAAATCCTGATCTAATTTCATATGATTGTCAAACAGGCATTTTTTGTAGCCGTTCAGAAATGCCGTAGTTCGCCTTCCCTCTTTCAGCATACAGGCGATGTTGGTGTGTTTTCTGTTGATTAATTCCTGCGTAATACGGTAGGCCGCTTCCTCATAGGGAAGAAGGTGAGAATGATCTCCCCCATTAGGACCGATTGTCAGAAGCGGAATGTTCATATTTTTAAAATAGGTAATATATTCGAGGCTTGCTTTGCTTACGGGCTCCCAGATGATTCCGTCCACGTTGTTTTTGCACAATGAGGTTATGTTTTTTAGCTCCTGTTCCATATCGGAGTAGCTGTTATATACAAGGGTGCTGTATCCGTTTGACTGGGCGGTCTGAATAATTCCATCCAGTGTGGAGTCCAGTGAGACAGAGGAGCGGAGCAAAATGCCTAGAATCCATGTCTTTGCGGGGGAAGCTGTAGCCGAGGCATAAGGAGTATAGTTGTATTCTTTTACAATTTTTAGAACTCGTTCCCGAGTTTCGCTGCTGATGCTTTCATCTTTCTGATTGACTATTTTTGAAACAGTTGAGGTGGAAACACCTGCTAAATGTGCAATTTCTTTTATGTTCATAGGATTTCCTCCATCTTTATACGACAGTTCCCTTTTCTTGATTTTTATCAGAAACGCTGAGGGAATGCCAAACTTTTCCGATTTATCCGGGTTAGAAAGGGTTCGTGCCTGTTGTGTTGCTTACGAAGCGGATAGCGGTATCGACCTAATCACTGAATTGTCTGGGGAGATGGCCACCATGAGAGCCGTTTCTATAAAATTCAACGATAGCCTCGGTGAACAGGGCAGGTTTACAAGGCCGCAGGACGAAGGCCGAGAACGCGGCAAACGTGGCTTTGCGGCTGCTAGGCGGCGCTGTTTCCCCTTGTTTACTGATGCTATATTCCGTGATCAAAGTACTCATTGTCAAAGTCAGAATCTTTTTGCCCACCTTTTGTCGCTCTAATTAATAATAGAGAAATTAACAATGGATGTCAATATGCCTTATTGTATAAATAATGCATAATAGATCATGCACGTAAAAGGATAAAATGATGTTAAATGATAAAAAGCATTGACAGAGAATGAAATGGGTGGTATTATACAAGAAAATGATTTTGGAAAATGATTTCTTAAGTCAAGTTGATATGAAAATGATTGGGATTTTGATATAGCGCTTCATTTCTCCAGCCGTTATACAGGCTGGAATGATAAGGTAATTAAGTAACGTGTATCCATAAGAGGGAGCCATCTAGATAATACGGTAACGGGAAACTACTTTGGTCTTTTGAAGTCAGAATGGCTATATCTTAGAAAATTCGGTTCCTTTGAACAAGAAATGCAGTGTTTTCGGGGCTTGAGCCCCGGGTATACGAGTGTTTTAAGGAGGATAAAGTTATGAGCAAGAAAAAAATGACATTTACAGAAGGGATCAAAGCGCAGTTCTCAACAAAATCATTGGTATTAATTCCAATTGCGGTTGGTATCAATCTGATCGGCGGTACGCTGTGTTCCGCCCTGAAGCTGCCTTTGTTCCTGGACATGATCGGGACAATCGTAATTGCGTGTCTGTCAGGTCCATGGGTATCTGCTCTGTGTGGTCTGCTAACAAATGTATTCCTGGCTTTGGTGGCGAATCCGGTATATCTGCCGTATGCCGTCGTAAGTATCTTGTGCGGTCTTGTGACAGGATACATGGTAAAGGCAGGCTTGTTTAAGAAGGTTTGGGGAGCAGTTCTGATCTGGCTTGCATGCACGGTGACAAATGCAGTTTCCGCATCAGTAATCACCATTTTTGTATACGGCGGAGCAACCGGTGTAACAGGATCTTCCGTATTTACAGCAACATTGATCGCAGCGACGAAAGATATCGCAGCGTCCGTCATTTCTTCATCTATGATTGAGAACCTGATTGACAAGGGGATCGCATTCCTGATTGCGTTTATAATTATGCAGAAGATTCCCAAGAGGTTCCTGAGTCAGTATGCATCAGATGCAGATACAGACGATGACGAGGATGACGACGAGGATTAAAAACACGGATCCTTTTTCAACAGGAGGTTAAGATGGCGAAGATATCGAATACATTTGTGCCAAAACATACTGTAATTGAGAAGTTAAATCCGATGACGAAGATCCTGGCGGTATTTTCACTGGGACTTGGGACATTGATTTTTCCAAATCCGTGGCTTGGCTTCGCAGTGTTGATCGGGCTGTTTGCAGTAGCTTGGCCGGCGAAGATACTGAAAGAATTTGCGAAGATTATATTCGGATTTGGGATACCGATTACAATCATGCTGATGTTTATTCAGGGCTGTTACAGTCCGAAAAATGAAACTTTTATTGCAGATTTGGGATTTGCAAAGGTTGGTCTGGAAGGTGTGCTGTATGCATTGAAGATTGTCAGTACGCTTCTGGTATTTTTGGGAACATTTTATATTATGAACAAAACAACCTATACCGGAAAGCTGGTGGCATCATTGACAGAAATCGGTCTGCCGCCAAAAGCAGGATATCTGGTGCTGGCAAGTCTGAACGTGGTTCCACAGATGCAGAGGAGAATGGCTGTTATTCAGGAAGCGCAGGAGGCAAGAGGCGTGGAAATCGGAGGAAGCGTATTCACCAGAGTAAAAGCTTATATCCCACTGCTTGGACCGGTTGTCATGTCGTCCCTGACCGATGCGCAAGAAAGAGGTATCACATTGGAAACACGGGGATTCGGCATCAAGGGTGTAAAGCAGACAAATTATGTAGAAGTTACGAAATCTCAGACGGATAACGTAGTGAGAGTTTTTCTGATCGTTTTTTTCATTCTCACCGTGTTGGCGACAATTCTGATGAAATTCAAGGTGATATAGAGAAGAGGGCACAAATGGGTAAGGTAGTGTTAGAGGTTAAGGATTTTTCTTTTAAATACAGGCAAGCGAAGCGAAGGGCATTAAAGCATGTCAGTTTTCAAGTGGAAGAAGGAAGCTTCTTCTGTATTATCGGTTCAAATGGAAGTGGAAAATCTACTCTTTGCAATGCATTGGTCGGTCTGATTCCCCATTATTTCGTTGGAAAGATGTCGGGGGAAGTGATTGTAAATGGATTGAACGTAGAAAACAGCTCCATTGCAGAACTGTCAACGAAGATAGGGCTTGTATTCCAGAACCCATTCAATCAGCTATCCTACACAGCAGGT
>DAWDUP010000005.1:18564-22148 GCA_052346825.1 Candidatus Fimivicinus sp.
GCAGGTACGGTAGCTGAGGAGCTGGCGTATGGCCTGGGAAACCGGGGCATACCCAGAGAAGAGATGATGGAGAAAGTGGATTACGTGTCCAAGCTGATGAGAATTGACCATATCATCTCTAAAAATCCGCTGGAACTGTCCGGCGGGCAGATCCAGAGAGTTGCGTTTGGATCTACATTCATTATGGAGCCTCAGATTCTGGTTCTGGATGAGTGCACGACACAACTAGATCCTCTGGGGAGTGAAGAAATTTTTGATATTGTAAAAAGTTTGAACAAGAAAGGGATCACGGTCATCATGGTAGACCATGAGATGGAGCGTGTGGCGAGGTGTTCGGATCAGATCATGGTTCTGGATCAAGGAGAAGTTGTTGCCATAGATGAGCCGAAGAAAATATTTGGAGATCCGGAAATTGTGAAGAGAGGAATCGAGGTGCCGGATTACGTGAAAATTTCACATGCGCTGCAGGAAAAAGGATATACGAATCGGGAAATCGAAATTACCGAGGAGCCAACCATTGAAATGGTGAAGGAGGCTCTGCGAAGATGAAGATTGAACTGAAAAAGATACGCCATGTTTATCCGACAGGAGAGGAAGCGCTGAAAGGGATCGATCTGGTAATAGAGGGAACAAAGCCGGTAGCGATTATAGGACAGAACGGAGCCGGTAAAACTACCATTGTAAAACATTTCAACGGCATATTACGGCCCACATCGGGAGAAGTTCTGATTAACGGAGAAAGTATTGAAAAACGCTCTACTGCACAGTGGTCAAAAAAAGTCGGATATGTATTTCAGAATCCGGATGACCAGCTGTTTCTGGAATCCGTGAGGAAAGAGCTTGAATTCGGACCTCGGAAGATCGGAATGTCGCAGGAAGAGATTGATGAGCGGATGAAATGGGTGGCCGAACTCGTCGGGCTGTCAGAGAAATTGGATGTGCATCCGTTTGACCTGACGTCTACAGAGAAAAAATTCTGTACAATCGGAGCCATTATCATGATGAATCCGGATGCGTTGATTTTTGACGAGCCGACCTGCGGACAGGATGTGCAGGGAAACTTAAGGCTGCACAGAATCATTGAGACATTGAAAGAAAGGGGAAAATTATGTATTACAATTTCTCATGATATGAAGTTTGTCGTAGATAATTTTAAAAGGATTATCGTAATGTGCAGAGGGGAGGTGATATTGGATGGCGACGCAGAAACAGTGTTTGCACAGGTGGAAACACTGAAGAAAAGCTTTGTTACCCCCCCTCCGATTACGAAAGTAGCGCAGGGTGCGGGGTTCACAAAGACAGTTTTTACAACAGAAGCATTTATGAAAGTATTTGAACAAGAGAGGACGGTATCAGAAAATGGCAGATGTTAAGATTCAAATTTATGGGATCAGAACCGTAGAGGACGCGAGAATGGTTGTAGAGATGGGAGGGCACCATCTGGGCGTATCTTATGGGAAAATTAAGAGAACGCCCGGGCAGCTGACATGTGAACGTGCAAAAGAGATTTTCGAGGGCGTGCAGCCAGAGGCTGTCAGAATCGGGCTGACTGTGGCAGAAGATATCGATGAGATCACAGAAAACTTAAAAGAAGCATTTCCGGATGTGCTTCATTTATCAGGAGATATTGAGGGGATCACGCCCGATCAGGTGCAGGAACTGAAAAACAGATTCCCGGGGCTGAAGATTATGCAGGCGATTCCGGTCCTTGCAGGAGTACCGCTGGAAGAGCAGAAGGTAATGCAGTATATCAAAGATTATGAACCGGTATCGGACTTCTTCCTGATCGATACGAAAGCACCGGCAGCAGGAGATATCGGGGCAACAGGTTTGACACATGACCGTGAGATTGATAAAGCAATCATCGAAAGTACAGATGTTCCGTGTATTATCGCAGGCGGATTGGATGCAGACAATGTAGCAGAGGCAATTCACATTACACATCCATATGGAGTAGATTCCTTCAGCCTGACAAACTATGATGATGAGCGGGCAAATACGGAACGCTGCAAGGATCCGGCTAAAGTAAAAGCGTTTATCGAGGCTGCTCTAAATGCATAATGTGATTGTAGTCGGCGATGCAAATGTCGACATCATTGTACCTTACCCGAGATTTCTGAATGAAGAAAGAACACTGGTTGATTATCCGACGCCGTCCCTTCAGGGAGGAGGAACTGCTGCCAATACAGCGGTTGCACTGTCCAGGCTGGGAGTGGAAACCAGCTTTATCGGTTCCATTGGTGAAGACCAGTACGGAAGGTACATTAAAAGCGATTTTCAGAAAGAAGGCGTAGATATTTCCGATATGGTAATTGAGCCGGAATTAAATACAGTCGGAGTATTTGCCTTTATTGATGAAAATGGAGAGCGCTATCTCTGGGGATGGCCGAGAGTAGATCAGGCATTTAAAGTTCTGGATGCAGATAAAGTATCCTTTGAGAAGATACGCAGCGCAGACTGGGTGCATTCATCCGGGATGTCGCTTGTATACGATACCTCTGCACGGGCGACGATTATCCGGATCTTCAAGGAAGCGTATGAAGCCGGAGTTCCTACTTCTTTTGATTTGAACCTGAGAGTGGATGACGGTGTGCTGGATCCGGAGTATGAGAAAGCAATCCGCGAAATCATCGGATATACGACGTATCTGCTGGGCTCCGGGACGGATGAATTCGCATACCTGGGTGAAGAAAAAGACTGGAGAAAGAATGCAAAATCCTTTGTTACTGAGAACCGGGTGGTCATTGTGAGAAACGGGAAAGAAGGTTCTTATGGATTTTCTGCTGAAGAAGAAGCGGAGGCACCGGCATTTTCCGTGAAAGTGGAGGATACGGTCGGTGCGGGCGACGTTTATAATGCCGGATTTATCAGTGCGGTTTTGGCTGGAAAGCCGCTGAAAGAATGTCTGATTGCAGGAAATGCGGTATCTGGCTATACTGTGACGAAAAAGGGCGCAAGAAGCTCTCCGGGTACGGAAGAGCTGCGAAAATTCCTGGAAGAGCATATGAGAAGCAAAGGAGCGAAAAAGCTATGAAAAAAGTGATTTTAGACTGTGACCCTGGACATGATGACGCGTTTGCGATGATGCTCGCAGTACAGCATCTGGATGTGCTTGGCATTACCACAATCGGTGGGAACTGTACCTTGGAAAATGTAACGAAGAATGCGCTGAAAGTATTGGAGGTACTCGGAAGAACAGATATCCCTGTTTTTGCAGGGCACTCCTGCCCGACAACAGTGCCGCTCGTAACAGCGCCGCAGTTCCACGGGGAAACCGGACTGGACGGTCCGGTTCTTCCGGAACCAACCGCAAAAGCGCAGAATAAACACGCAGTAGACTTTATTGTGGAAACAGTGATGAATACAGATGACGTGACCCTGATTGCCACAGGACCGCTGACAAACATTGCAGCAGCAATCAACCGTGAGCCGAGAATCGTGGAGCGTGTAAAAGAGCTGAGCATCATGGGCGGCTCCGTGACATATGGAAACTGGACCCCTGCAGCAGAATTCAACATCTATGTCGACCCGGAAGCAGCATACCGCGTATTTCATTCCGGGATGCATGTGAAGATGTCCGGCAT
>DAWDUP010000005.1:22158-25536 GCA_052346825.1 Candidatus Fimivicinus sp.
ATAGGAACAAAAGCAGCAAACTTCGCGGCAGATTTGACAGAATTCTTTATCGATACGACCATCAAGAGCGCTTCCCTTTCCGGAGCGAATATGCATGACGCGTGTGCAGTTGCATGGCTTGTTGATCCCTCTCTGATCAAGGCAGCGGATATGCATATCGATATCGAATTAAAAGGTGAGCTGACAAGAGGTATGACGGTATGTGACTACAGACACTTGAGAGGTGTGGAGCCTGCCGTAGACCTGTGCAGAGAGCCGCAGATGGATTTCAGAGGGGAAAAACCGAATGCGGAGGCAGCTTTAGAATTAGACTTCCCGGGATTTATGGACTTACTGTATAAGACACTTGCAAATTATGATTAATCAGAAATGCTATGAGTGGTTGAAATGCTTTTTGATTCCAGAAAGCATACAATGCTGAGCTTCCTGACAATCATCCTATGGGGAACAAGTGCCGTTGTTACACGAAATCTTCATACTAGCATTGGCGCTTATCCTGATGGATCAACACTGCGATTCCTCCCATCCGGTTCACTAAAGCTGCAGAAGGATGCCCGTGCCTTTAAAAGGGAAATATGCTGCTTGTCATGCTGGCATCGAAGTTCCTGCCGGTCATCTTCACCGTTATGACGTCCTTTATGCTGGGCGTTGGCATTACCGTGCCGGTTCTGATTGGTTCCGAATTGGTTATGTCGGAACATTATGGAGTAAAACGTGTTTTAAAGATTTTAGGTGATGATGAATGATGAAATATCAGATGATTTTATGGGATTTTGACGGAACGCTGGCTTACACAGGGCAGGACGTGTGGAATTCCCTTGAATATGCCGCAGAAAAATGCGGTGGCAGGCTGCCAGAAGCGTTTGTCAGCGACGACAGTAATCTGGGAAAATCCGTGAAAGAGATTTTCCGGCTGATCGTGCCGGTTCCAGAAGAAGAAAAGTGTGAGATGTTCGAAGATCTGGTCAGGGTTCATTATCGGACGCTCAGTGAGTATCAGGATACTTATCTTTATCCCGGTATCTATGAGCTACTTTTGGACATGAAGGAAGCAGGAATTATCAATTATATCATCACCATGAAGCCGGAAGAAGCCCTGGAGAGGATCCTGGAGAAAAAAGGCTGGACGGAACTTTTTGACAGTTGGATTTCTCCGGATTCTCTTCCGGGAAAGGAAAGAACAAAAAGTGAAATGATTGCTCATGTCGTGCAAAAATCAGGCATGGAGAAAAACCGGTATGTCTATATTGGAGATACGTGGAGTGATGCAGTAGCCGCAAAGGAAAATGGAATTGACTGTATTGCGGTGACATACGGAGACGGGGATACACAGTTGCTTCGGGCTCAGAATCCGGAATACTGTGTACAGACAGTTTCTGAGGTTGAAATAATTTTAAAAGAAGGTGTATAAAACATGCTCCAGGATTTCAATATATGCATAGATACCAAATTTGTGTTTGGGAAAGATGCACAAAACCAGATAGGGCGTGAATTAAAACAGATGGGCATCCATAAGGTTTTAATTCATCATGACAACGGGAAATTTTTATATGATACCGGACTTTTGGAACAGGTGGACAAGCTTCTGAAACAGGAAGGGATCGAGACGCTGGAGTTGGGCGGAGTTCTGCCGAATCCAAGGCTGTCTCTTGTGAGGGAAGGGATTTCCCTTGCAAAGGAAGAACAGGTAGACCTGGTTCTGGCCATAGGCGGCGGAAGCGTCATAGATTCTGCCAAGGCAATCGGCCTGGGGGCGGTGACGGATACGGATGTGTGGGAATTCTTTACAGGAAACACGGTACCGGAAAAATCACTGCCGACAGGTGTTATCCTGACGTGTCCTGCAACGGGAAGCGAATCCAGCGCAGTGTCGGTGGTCAATAATACGGATGTTGGGATGAAGCTGCTGGTCAGTAACCCGGTTGTGCGTCCGGCGATCGCATTTATGAATCCGGAACTGACCTATTCTCTGCCGAAGTTTTTGACGGCATGCGGCGTAGTGGATATGTTTTCTCATGTATGTGAGAGATACTTTACTCCGGACAGTGAAATCGGCGTAATCGACCGGATGTCAGAAGGAATTCTGAAAACACTTGTTGAAATCGGGCCGAAGGTGCTGGAAGAGCCGTCAAATTACTCTTACCGTGCAGAAATTATGTGGATTGGAACGATTGCACATAACAATACAGTAGGAATCGGGCGCGTTCAGGATTGGGCAACCCACGAAATCGGAAATGAATTAAGTGCGCTGTATGATACGCCTCACGGCGCAACGCTTTCCATTATTATGGGATCCTGGATGCGGTATATCTATCAGAAAAGTCCGGAACGTTTTGCCCGTTATGCGAAAGAGGTGTTCGGGGTTGAATGGACGAAGGAGAATACACTGGAGGCAGCCTATGCTGGAATTCTGAAAACAGAAGAATATTTTCGTAGTATGGGAATGCCAGTGTCATTCGGGGATTTTAAAGTTCCTACAGATAAAGTGGAGAAAATGCTTGACCAAATTGCTTTCCGCGGGGAAGACGACAGTATCGGCGGTATTGTGAGGCTGAATCGGGAAGACTGCCGCCGAATTTATGAGATGGCATTTTAATTCCGTATAATAATTAGCAAGCGAGGGTCATATGAAAATACTTAATTTTGGTTCTCTAAATATAGATTATGTCTACAGTCTGAGCCATTTTGTACAGAAGGGGGAAACGATTACTTCTGATATGCTGAATGTGTTTGCTGGCGGGAAGGGATTGAATCAGTCCATCGCGCTGAGCAGAGCCGGCGGAAACGTCTACCATGCGGGAGCCATTGGAGCAGATGGTCTGTTTCTGGAAGAGATTCTGAATGAGGCTGGTGTAGATACACGGTTTCTTATGAAATGTGAGAACATCCGCACAGGAAATGCAATCATTCAGAAAGACCGGGAGGGAGATAACTGCATTATTCTGTACGGCGGTGCGAACCAGGCAATTACAAAAGAAATGGCAGATGAGGTCCTGAGCGCATTTGGAGAAGGAGACTGGCTTTTTCTTCAGAATGAAATCAGTGAAATTCCGTATATGGTGGAAAAAGCGCACGAAAGAGGAATGCGGATTGTTCTGAATCCGTCTCCGATGAATGAAAAGATTTTGAGAATCAATTTAAATTACATAGACTGTTTTATATTAAATGAAGTGGAGGCGCATGCGCTTGTCCAGGAGGATGTGGATAAGGCTGCTTTGTTAAACCAGTTGAAAGAACGGTTTCCGCATGCGGAAATTGTTCTTACGCTCGGTGAAAAAGGCTCCGTATATGCAGGTGCGGAAGGCATTGCAGAACAAAAAGCGTATCAGGTGGCAACTGTGGATACGACAGCGGCGGGCGATACGTTTATTGGTTATT
>DAWDUP010000005.1:25546-26454 GCA_052346825.1 Candidatus Fimivicinus sp.
GAAGGCTGCAGGGAGAATCCGTGAAAGAAGCGCTTGATATGGCTGCCAGAGCATCTGCGATTGCAGTGTCCAAAAAAGGGGCGGCTCCGTCTATTCCGAAAAGGGATGAGGTACTGCATTTTACAGCAGAATAAGAAAGAGTGGTCTTACAATTCTCTGGGGAACAGGCGATCCATGAATCAGCCTTTCGGCTCGGCAAGGAGGAAAAGAACTTGGTCCTGATGTCCTGCAGCTATTGTATCACGGGCATCTCATAGCCTGCTGATGCCTGGAATGATTAACCCGAAACTTATGATACAAGGAGGAACATCATGGAAAAAAGAAAGCTGATTATTGACACAGATCCGGGGATTGATGATGCGGCAGCGATTGCGATTGTGCTGTCTGAACCATCTCTGGATGTCAAGCTGATTGCCTGTGTTTCAGGAAATGTCGGAATTGAGCACACTACAAACAATGCGCTGAAGCTTCTGACATTCCTTAACAAAGATATCCCGGTGGCAAAAGGGGCTGCAGCTCCACTGCTGAGGGATAACAGATTTGCAACAAATGCACACGGGAAATCCGGTATGGGCGGATTTGATTTTCCAGAGCCGAAGAAGGAACTTCTTCTGGAAGAGAATGCGGTGATGAGCGAATACCGCACGCTGATGGCATCGGAAGAGAAGATAACAATTCTGACACTTGGGCCGCTGACGAATATCGCGCTGCTCATCTCGACATTTCCTGAAATAAAAGAAAAAATTAAAGAAATAATTATGATGGGCGGTTCCACGGAAAGAGGAAACATTGGAATCTATGGGGAATTCAATGTGACGATTGATCCGGAGGCTGCGAAAATGGTATTCCGTTCCGGGATTCCAATAACAATGGTAGGTCTAGATATCGGCAGAAAAGCCAGACTTATG
>DAWDUP010000005.1:26464-27011 GCA_052346825.1 Candidatus Fimivicinus sp.
AGCGGCGAAGTAGGAACGATGATAAGCGCGCTGTTCAGTTCTTATGATGGCGGGCATGTGGAAGAGGGAGTTAAAATGTACGACCCTTCCGCAGCAATGTATCTTATGGAACCAGAGCTTTTTGAGACAAAAGAAGCTTTTATTGACGTTGAAATATTCAGTCCGCTTACAATCGGTGCGACAGTCGTAGATTACGACGGAACGCTGAGCGAAATGAAAAATGCAGCAGTATGTGTTGACGTAGATGTGGAGCGTTTCCGCAAGCGTTATGTACAGCGGGCAGCAGATACGAAACGTTAGTAAATAGAGTAACTTCAAAATACAGTTGAAAGGGTATGGTAAGTGTAATGTCTAGTACAAACGAGAAAAAAGCAACAGGAATTCCGGTGCCTGCAGAGGGAACTCCGGAATTCCAAAAAATGAACCGCATGGCAAAACGTGCGATTCCGCTGGTATTAATCATCTTTATTTTTGGTATTCTTGAGCAGCAGGCCTTCGGAATGATTTTCGTAAATATCGGTCAGCAGCTCGGAACTCCTGGGCTGGC
>DAWDUP010000005.1:27021-33454 GCA_052346825.1 Candidatus Fimivicinus sp.
ATCACATCTCTGCCGGGTATCGCACTTGGTATCGTATGTGTCATCTATGGATCCCTGGGTGATTTCGTTTCCCTGAAAAAAATGACAATCCTTGGTACGATTGTATTTGTAATTGGTTCTGCAATCGGATTTTTGTTGGGACCTGTAAGTATCTGGGCAGTTGTCGCTGCACGTATGCTGCAGTCTATCGGCGGACAGGTTGCCGGTTCCGTATTCCTGGTATTGGTGTCCAAATATATCTCTCAAAAAGAGCGTGTCGTTTATTATGGCATCTTTGTAGCAGTATTCAGATTCTCTGCAGCACTTGGTGTAGTTGCAGCGGGGTATGTAACAAAGATTGACTGGCGCTGGATGTTCGCGATTCCGATTATCTCTATTGTATTTATTCCGGCACTGGCGAAAAACCTTCCGGATGAACATGCAAAAGGCGCCAAAATCGATGGATGGGGATTTACACTCATCGGTGCATTTGCAGGTGCGATTACAATGTTCTTTACAGATATGAATCTGTTCTGGGCAATTGCATCTATCGTAACGCTGGTTGCATTTATCATATACATCCATAAGGCAGAAGATCCGATTATCACTCCTGCGTTCCTGAAGAATCCTGCATTTGTAGCAACAATGGTAGTTATCTTTGTAGGTTACTTCTTCAGCTATACTCTCAATGCCGGTGTAAACGCAATCGGACTGGAAGTATTTGGTATCGACTCTGCGCAGGTATCTAATCTGCTTGTATGGTCTATCCTTTTGGCAGCGGTTCTCGGATTCGTGTGCGGACCGGTTATCAAGAAAATCGGCCGTTCTGCAGCGATTATCATGGCTCTTGCCACAATGGGACTTGGCCTGATTGCAATCGCATTTGCTATTCCTTATGGCAAAGTTGCAGCTCTTGCATTAGCACCATGCATCTACTACTTCGGAACATCTTTCTTCTACTCACCGATCGTAGATACGGCAACATTGACCGTATCACTGGAGGAGTCAGGGCGTGTTCTTGGAATCAATGACCTTGTACAGGCAATCACAGGATCAGTCGGTGTCGCTGTATTCGGTCAGATGATGTCAGCAGGCGTAATGTCAGGCGGGAGTATCACAGGCGTTAAACCCGGAGCAGCTTCCACATATTCGAATGTGTTCCTTATAGGCGGTGTGATTGTTCTCTCAGCACTGGTAATCTTTATCGCGACAAAGAAAATGATTTACAGCCGTTCCAGAAAAGACGACTAATTTATTTTAAAAAAAGAAGACCGCTTCGGCCGTGTTTGGCTGAAGTGGTCTTTGCTTTTTATATAAAGAACATAAAATCATGTACCCCGCCTGTTACGGTCCGCTTCTCGCCGTTCGGCAGAACCATCTCAGCCGAGACTCCTTCCGGGATTTCGACATGCAGGCAGAACCTCTGCTGGTCCAGCACAGCGAACGTTTGACAACAAATCTATAGCCCCTCCTGATATACCTGCGCTATAAAGCAGCGAAAGGCCATATGGCCCTGCTCCGTCCGCTTATCAATGCCAGGTCCAACACCTTGGCCAGTTCTTCTGCAGCAGGGTCTTAAGCGAAGGGATTTTCGGTGGGATAGGGCAGGCTCTTGGGCTGGTTGTAGGCGATGTTTTGCACGCCTAGGAACTGGAATACCTCGAAGAGCGTCTTTCCATGATGTCCAAAGGCTACGGCCCCGTGGTGGGGATAGCGCTTCTGGATGAGCACATGGCGGTAGAACCGGCCCATCTCCGGGATGGCAAACACACCGATGCCCCCGAAGGAACGGGTCTTGACCGGCAGGACCTCCCCCTGGGCGATATAGCCGCAGAGGTTCCCGTCGCTGTCGCACTGGAGACGGTAGAAGGTGATATCGCTGGGGGCAATATCGCCCTCCAAGGTGCCGCGGGAGATGTCCGGCTTGCTCCCCTCCGGCTCCAGCACCCGGTGCTGGATGAGTTGGTACTTCACCGCACGGTCCGCGCACATCTTGCAGGACGGGGTGTTGCCGCAGTGGAAGGCCATAAAGGTGTCGGTCTGCTTGTAATCGTGCGTTCCAGCGATGTCCTCGTCATAGATGGACTGGGGTACGGAGTTGTTGATGTCCAGGAGAGTCACCGCATCTCGGGAGACGCAGGCGCCGATGTACTCGCTGAGCGCGCCGTAGACATCCACTTCACAGGCCACGGGGATGCCTCGGGCGGCCAATCGGGAATTCACATAACAGGGTTCGAAGCCGAACTGGCTGGGGAACGCAGGCCAGCACTTGTTGGCGAAGGCTACATACTTTCGCGCACCCTTATGGGTTTCCGCCCAGTCCAACAGAGTTAGTTCGAATTGCGCCATGCGCTCATTTAGGTCGGGGTAGTAAGCGCCCTCGCCCATCTCCTTGGCCATGTCCGCACAGACAGCGGGAATGCGCTCATCCCCCTCGTGGGCCTTGAAGCTGACCAGCAAATCCAGCTCGGAATTCTCCTCAATCTCCACGCCTAGCTCATACAGGCCTTTGATAGGGGCGTTGCAGGCAAAGAAGTCCTGGGGACGAGGGCCGAAGGTGATGACCTTTAAGTTTTTGACGCCGATGACGGCGCGGGCCACGGGAATAAAGCCGGCAATCATCTGGGCAATATCCTCGGCGGTGCCCACCGGGTATTCGGGGATGTATCCATTCAGATGCCTCATTCCTAGGTTGTAAGAGCAATTGAGCATGCCGCAATAAGCGTCGCCCCGGCCGTCGATCAGATCCCCATCTCCTTCGGCGGCGGCCACGAACATACAAGGGCCGTCGAAGTGCTTGGCGATAAGGGTCTCTGGGGTCTCCGGGCCGAAATTGCCCAGAAACACAACCATGGCGTTGCACCCGGCCGCGTTCACATCGGCCACGGCGGAGAGCATATCCTTCTCGTTCTCCACCGTCACCGGACACTCGTACAACTCGCCCGTGTAGGCCTCCACGATGGCCCTGCGGCGGCGCTCGCTCAGAACAATGGGAAAGCAGTCCCGGCTGACTGCGATGATGCCCAGCTTGACTTCAGGAATATTCGTGAACATATGGCTCCTCCTCAAATATCGTCTTTTATATCAATATTTTCACCCCTCAGGCCCACATGGGCTCCTCGGGCAGCTTCATCGGATTCCAGGTGGGCCAGCAGCCACTTGTTGCGTGCCCAGAGGAACCTGTCTTCCGTGGTTTTTGCCTGGATCTCCGGCTTTGACCTGTTGGTCCCCTGGGGCAAAGCCACCAGAACCCGAAAGCCCTTTGCCCTGTTCACATGACAGGGAGCGTAGTGCAGTGTAGTGGCGTAGATTTCCACCAGCGTTCCGGCAGGCACCCTGAATGCCCTGACCTTCCCGGTGTCCAGCCCACCATCCTCCATCTCCTCCTGCTTTGCCAGCAACAGGATAAAGTCCTCTGTGCCCAGGTTGAATTCACTATCCCGGTGGTACTCCAGGCAGTTGAGCTTGGTGTTATGACCGTTGCACCAGCCCAACTGAACGGGCATCCCGCCGTAGAGATGCTCCGAGACCTCTGTGGCGGCGGGCAATTCCTGCAGGGCCGGATCCTCCGGCACGTATCCGATGCCTTCCGGCAGCGGGGTGTTCACTAAGGCAGTCATAATTTCACACACCGTCTCATCCAAACCCGTTACCACATGCCCGTAGGGCTGGAACGCCGGGTCGGTGACGGAATAAATCTTCATACTGTGTACTCCTCTCCCATCAGTTTAGGGAATAATGATTTTACGCTGGGATATATCTCCTTGAACTGCTGGTATCGCGCCTCATACCGGCCGGCAAGGCTATGCTCCGGCTCCACGGTGCTGGATACCCGCACCAGCGCATCCACGGCAGAGCGCACGCTGTCGTATGCTCCGCAGGCCACCATGGCCAGCATTGCCCCGCCGTAGCCCGGCCCCTGCTCTGTCTGCAGAAGGTTCAAGGGAATATTCAGCACGTTGGCCATAATCTGCCGCCACAAAGGGCTGTTCGCCCCGCCGCCGCAGAGATTGCTGCGAGGGATGGCGAGCCCCAGGCCCTTCGCCACCTCGAAGCTGTCCCGGATGGCGAAAGCGACCCCCTCCAGTACCGATTGTACCATGTCGGCGCGGGTGGTGTTCATGGTCATGCCAAGGAAGGTGCCCCGGGCGTTGGTATCATTGATGGGACTGCGCTCCCCCATCAGGTAGGGTAGGAAAAACACATGGTTGCGGCCCAGGCGTTCCACTGTGATGGCCGCCTGCTCCCCGATATAATCGCCGGTACCCAAAATGTCCTCACACAGCCACTTATTGCAGCTGGCGGCGGAGAGGATACAGCCCATCAGATGCCAGCCGCCGTCGGCGTGAGCAAAGGCATGGAGGGCGTTGTTGGGGTCTACGCCGAATGTGTCCGAGGAGATGAAGATGGTGCCGGAGGTACCCAGGGAGATGTTGCAGCGGCCCTTGCCCACGGTGCCGGTGCCCACTGCTGCCGCCGCGTTGTCCCCCGCTCCCGCACAGACCGTCACGCCGGCAGGCAGGCCCAGGTCCTCCGCCACGTCGGGCAGGAGGGCCCCCACTGGCTCGTAGCTCTCGAACAGTCGGGGCATCTGCTCTTCCGAAACACCGCAAAGATCCAGCATTTCTCTGGACCAGCGCTTATGCGCTACGTCCAGCAGGAGCATACCCGATGCGTCCGAGTAGTCCGTACAGTGGATGCCGGTCAGGCGATAATTGATATAATCCTTGGGAAGCATGATCTTGCGGATCTGTTGGAATTTCGACCGCTCATGCTCCCTCATCCACAGTAGCTTGGGCGCAGTAAAGCCTGCAAAGGCTATGTTAGCCGTGTATTGCGACAGCTTGTCCCGGCCCACTGTCTCGTTCAAGTACGCCACCTGTTCCGCTGTGCGGCCGTCGTTCCACAGGATGGATGGGCGGATGACCCGATCATCTTCATCCAATACTACTAGGCCATGCATCTGGCCGCCGCAGCCGAGCCCGGCGATCTGGCCCTTGTTACAATCGGCGATCAGCTCCTGAATGCCGGAGATCACCGCCCGCCACCAGTCCTCCGGATCCTGTTCCGACCACCCTGGCAGGGGAAAGTGCAGGGGATACTCCTTTGAGACGGTGTTCCACACCGTTCCTTCCTCGTCTACCAGTAGCAGCTTAGCCGCCGAGGTGCCCAGGTCGATTCCGATATATAACAAATCAAATCGTCTCCATTCTCTGTATTTTCGCATACTGCGGCACCATTGTCCGATTCAGACAAATTGGTATTGACCATTAGATCAACAATTGTTCTATGAAAATCCCTTTTACGCACATTCGTCTTTACTGTTATTCATAAAAAATGCCGAATGACAAATCTAAGACCAGTTGTGAAACATTCTGTAGCGGTCTTTGTAAAATGGAGCCCGGGCCGGTTTTGAGAACGGCCCAGGCCCGGAATTACAGATTTGTTCTGATGAACAGTGTACAACTGAAGTGTCAAGGCAGGTATGCAACGGCACTGCCATAGTATATGGACGCATGCAAAGTGAAGGAACACGAAACCTGCATCCAGCACAGCAACACACCGACGATGATACCGGGAATATAAGGATTGTTACACCTCTTGAACAGCCGGCGGATGAGTATTATCGCCACAGGAAACACCGGAATCGCATTGAGGGTATAGGTAAAGGTGTAATTTGAGCCAAAAATGACCGGCTTCACACCCGTCTTTGCAAACAGATAATATCCTATGAACGTAATGGCCAACGCCGGAATTGTGTTCACGGCCGCGAAGAAAAGGTCGTTTACCCACTCCGGCTCCTTGCCGATCTTGCAGTGGTAGGCGCTGTTTACAGCAATGGAAACGGCCAGCCCGAACACCAGATACATGGGCAGATAGGCGAAGAACACTCCCAGGTTTTCAAGTGGAATATTTTTGAGACCCCACAAGTAGTAGTGATAATCCACACAGAATATATTGTTTGCGATCCATACGGCGATAAATACGACGGAGCAGGAGCCCACAGCCACCAGAATGCTCTTCAGCAGGTTCTTCCAAGAGATTTTGAGCCCCCAGTTGCTCATGGTTGCGCCGTTTTTGCGCGCATATAAGCCGTAGGAAACAAACGAGGTGATCAGCATAAACACACCATTGAGCAGGGCCCACAAGGCATAGATATTGGAGGGCTGCTGCGCCCAGATGGTGGAGTTGCAGTAGCCAAAGCCATAACGGAAGATGGCGCTGACACTGAAAAAGGCAAAAACACAATTCGCAACGGTGAGCACCCAAAACCAAATCTTCCCCTTTTTATCCGGGGCAGGGCGCAGAGCGGTATTCTCATTCTCGCGCAGGCTTTCAAAAAACTTGAGCCGCGTTAAGCACCCCAACGCAAAGACACAGCTGGCCAGTATGCCCAAAAGGCCCAACAGATTGCATACGGTCAACAGGAAATAGTGCTGATCCTGCCCTGCGA
>DAWDUP010000005.1:33464-35382 GCA_052346825.1 Candidatus Fimivicinus sp.
AATGGGGCGCCTCGAAGGTGTCTTGGAAGAAATCGCACACCGCCGCCAGTGCATTGGAGCCACCCTGCGGTTTGGGATGGATTTCCTGAGCCGCGGTGACGCGGCGGAATACTTGTTTCCCATCCACTTCACCCACATAGGTATGGCCGGGCACTACCTCGCTGCCCTCAAAAGCGCTGGGATCCTGGCCAAATGCAAACAGGGATTTGGCGCTCTCGGAGCTAAGCCATTGCTGAGCTGCCAGAGTTTCCCCCTTGGGGCCGACGCCTTTGAAGTAGACATGGTCATACAGCGTATAATATACGCCCATATCGCGGCTGCCATAGATATTCGCCCATTTTCCGCCCTCATCAACATAGACCGGATCGGATGACACCAGATAAATTGCCGAGATAACCGGTGTTGTCTCCGCATTGTCCATTCTCACACAGTTGTTGGCTGCCTGACCGCCGGCAGAGTGGCCGGCTACACCGATTTGCGCCTTGTCCACATAGTCCAGTGTTGTAGCGTAACGCACTGCCGCATATACGCCGTAAGCGTCATTGACAGAAGCAGGGGCCAGATATACGGAGGCGTCCGTGATATCTGAATCGCCGTGGTTGAGCATGTCCGGCAAAATCGCAACAAAACCGCGGCGGGCCAGTTCAAGGCCGTATTGCGCATAGCTCTCCTTATTCACTGTTAAGCCGTGGGTGAAAATGACAGTCGGCGCAGGGGTATCTGCGGTTGCGGAGTCCGGCCTATAGATGCGGGCGACAATCGTGTTTCCCGATGTGGTCTGCAACTCCACATCGGCGATGCTGATCGCCCCCCAATCGCGCAGAATACCGCCGGATAAGAGCGTGAATACCAGGGTGAAAATAAGGGCAAATATTAGCCCTCGCTGGGGAGATAGCTTCTTTTTCGGTTTCATCATACTTCCTCCTTCTTGTTTCTTCTCATTTTCTTTGTTCCCTTTGTGACCTTGCAAATGTGCCTGGATCCTCTATTAGTATATCGTGGCCGTCTATCCTCTTCCTTGACAAATTGGTGTTGTTTATTAGACGATTTAGCTGTTTTGCACATTTCTCTGTTATGCACATCTCTGCAAAACATTATTTGTGCAAAACGCTTAAAATAGTAATAAATTCTGTATTTCTTTAGAATACTTAATGAAAAAAAGTGTATTTTAAAAAGCGGGCACCTCTATACAAAAGGCATGGATCCTGTGTTGCTCAGAGCATATTCCCTAGACTATTTTGCAGGACCAATCTAACCAGATCGGTCGTTTAGGCGCAAACCCCGCACAGCCTTCTGGTGAATCAAGATTGCGCAATAGTGGCAAACAGAGTATAATAAATAGCAATCCGCCCGCCCCATACTACAGAACATATCGGAGGATTGTCCATGCCTGAACAGGAAATTATACGCCACCCGCAGATTGACGGGCTGCACTTGTTTTTAAACACGATAGTCTATCGCACCCTGCATGTGCATCCAGAGTGGGAGCTGCTTTTGGTGTTGGATGAGCACCTCATGGTAGCTTATGAGCAGCAGGAATATTCCATCGCCCCAGGCCAGATGGTTTTGCTGAGTCCGAATCAGCCGCACGGCTTCCATAAGGTACAGGAGGGCTGTACGTTTTTGTGCCTGCAAATGGCACCCCGTTGCTTTCCGGTATCCGAGCACCTGTGTATAGATGTCATCTGCCCCGCAGAGCATCTTACGCCGCAGGAATACCAATGGGCGCAGGGCATGCTGCTAAATACGATGCGTGCCTATTTGGAGCGGCCTGCATACTATGAGCTGTTGTGCACAGGCAACGCCAATCTGTTGTTGCACCGGCTTCTCACCCGTATGCCTACACATTGCATGTCCCCCAATGAAGCTGATGACCGGGCAGAGCGCAACGCGCGGCTGGTGCGGTTGATTGATTTTG
>DAWDUP010000005.1:35392-36262 GCA_052346825.1 Candidatus Fimivicinus sp.
GCATAAAATCCAGCTCTCCACCTTCGCAGCTATGGAAAATCGCTCCATGAGCTATCTATCTCACTTTGCGAAACAGATGCTGAATCAAAGCTTTCGAGACTATGTGACTACGGTGCGTTTTAACTGCGCCTGCAAGCTCATTGCCGCAGGAAATCACAGAATGCTGGATGTGTGCATGGAATCCGGTTTCTCTGATTATCGCTATTTTTCAAAAACCTTCCAGCAAAAAGTTGGTATGACGCCAGAGGCCTATAGCCGCTTGCCTCAGGCTGCGGTGGAAGATGAGAGAAAGCTTCACCATAGTCTCCATTCGAAGGAGTGCTTTTATTCTCGCGAAAAAAGCCTGACGTTGCTATCACAGTTCGAAGCAAAGTACCGGTAACGGCGCTTTGGAGCTTTTCTCTGATCCAATCGCGCCAAGCTAATCTCGATGAGGGCTTCTGCCATGCTGCTTTCCCGGCGGCGATACCGCTCGATGATGGCCGTTTCAAAGGAAACGCCCTTGTCCGGAGGTGGTTGTGGGGTTCCGGTCTCAGAAAGAAAATCGACATCAGCGAGGTATCAAAACGCTTCAGTGTTTCTACACGGACGCTCTGGTATTCCAAACAAATCGGCCTTCTGCACATTCAAAAGACAGAGGATGATGCTGCAGCGGTAAGACGCCTGCAGCAATTTATCATATACGGTCTTTTATTTTAGCGATATAGTTAGGTCAAAGCTTTTATTCTTCTCTTTCCCCAATCTATGAAACTTTTCTCCATGTTTTTGATTACCGATTTGCTAACGCAGCCTTCCGTGAAACAGAAAATACTGCAATTAATGCCTTGACAAGTGCAAAAATTATGATATAATATCTTTTACATGCCATGC
>DAWDUP010000006.1:0-2566 GCA_052346825.1 Candidatus Fimivicinus sp.
CCGAGATGCGGATCACCGTCTCCCGCCATAGGCGGGAGGATTCGAGCACATTCGCTTTATCCACGCTTGTCAGTTTTTTGCTGCGCTTCATCGCCATATCGAAGGCGACGCGCGCGATGCGCTCGATCTCCGGCACGGAATAGCTCTCCGTATCGTAGGCGGCAGGGGCCCCGTTTTTCTCGCAGCGCCCGCGCTCGCCGAAATAGATGCCGCCCGTCAGCTCGCGCACAACAAGGATATCGAGCTGGTCGCCGATGATACTGTCTTTGATCGGGGAAGCGCTCTTGAGCGGCTCAAAAATCTTCGCCGGCCGCAGGTTCGCATACAGCCCCAGCGCGCTGCGGATGCCCAGCAGACCCGCCTCCGGGCGCTGATTGCCAGGCAGGGTATCCCACTTCCAGCCGCCGACCGCGCCGAGCAGCACGGAATCCGCCTTTTTGCAGGCTTCCACCGTCTGCTGCGGCAGCGGCTCGCCCGTCGCGTCGATTGCGCAGCCTCCCATGAGCTGCTCGTCATAGGCAAAGCGGAAGCCAAACTTCTCCCCCGCCGCGTCAAGCGCCTTGATGCCCTCCGCCACGATCTCCGGGCCGATCCCGTCGCCGCGCAGGACGACAATGTTATAATTTTTCAAAACCGTCACCTCATTCAATTTTCATCCAGGTTTTCAGCCATTATTCTGCTTTCTGCGCCCGCATGGAGCGATTGATCGCGCACAGTACGCCGCGGATGGATGCATAGTAGATATTGTGGGAAATGCCTACGCCGAAGATATTTTTCCCCTCCGCGTCGGTCAAGTGGATGTAGGAAACAGCCTTTGCGTCGGAGCCGATGGAGATGGCGTGCTCGGAATAATCCTCAAAGTGGTAGCCGCTGATGCCGACCTGCCGCAACGCGTTGAAGAATGCGTCAATCGGGCCGTTGCCCTCGCCGGAAATTTCTGTGGGTTCGAAGCCGTTGTTTTTGATGAGCCCTACAAAGCGTCCGTGGGAGGCGGAGCCGTCCTCCGCACCCTCGTCGTAATACTTCATTTTCAGAATTTGGTAGGGGCCGTCCACATCGATATATTCCTTTTTAAACAGGTCGAACACCTGCTGCGGCGTGATCTCCGTGCCGGCCGCGTCGCAGGCTGCCTTAACCGCCTTGCCGAATTCAGGGTGCATGGCCTTGGGCAGCTCATAGCCAAAATTATTGCTCATAATAAACGCCGCGCCACCCTTGCCGGACTGGCTGTTGATGCGGATGATCGGCTCGTATTCGCGGCCGACGTCCGCCGGGTCAATCGGCAGATACGGCACCTCCCAATACTGCGTGCCGCTCGTTTTCATATACTGCTCGCCCTTGTTGATTGCATCCTGATGCGAACCGGAGAAGGCAGTAAACACCAGTGCGCCGGCATAAGGATGGCGCTCACTCACGTGCATCTTCGTGGTGCGCTCATATACCTCGCGGACATGGTTGATATTGCTGAAATCGAGCTGTGGATCGACTCCCTGTGTATACATATTCAGCGCAAGCGTGACGATATCCACATTGCCGGTGCGCTCGCCGTTACCAAAGAGCGTGCCTTCAATGCGGTCCGCACCTGCCATCAGGCTCAGCTCCGCGCCCGCCACGCCGGTGCCGCGGTCATTATGCGGGTGCAGGGAGATGATCGCGCTCTCCCGATTTTTCAAGTGCTTGCAGAAGTATTCGATCTGGTCGGCATAACCGTTGGGCGTGCTGCCTTCCACTGTGGAGGGCAGGTTCAAAATGACCTTGTTCTCCGGCGTTGCGTCGAGCAGCTCCATAACCCGTTCGCAAATGGCAACGGCATTGTCCATCTCCGTGCCGGTGAAGCTCTCCGGAGAATACTCATAGCGGATGTTAACCTCGGGATGCTTTTTGAGCATCTCGTCCGTGAGCTCCTTGATGAGCTTTGCACCATTGGCCGCGATCTCGATGATGCCATCCATATCCTTCTTGAACACGACCTTGCGTTGTAGGGTAGAGGTGGAGTTATAGAAATGGACAATCACATTTTTCGCGCCCTCAATAGCCTCAAAGGTCTTGCGGATCAGGTGCTCGCGCGCCTGCACGAGCACTTGGATGGTCACATCGTCCGGAATGCAGTTTTTCTCAATCAGGGTGCGCAGGATCTCATATTCCGTTTCGCTCGCGGACGGAAAACCGACCTCAATCTCCTTCACGCCGATGTCGACCAAGAGCTGGAACATCTCCAGCTTCTCCTCCAGGTTCATGGGGTTTACCAGCGCCTGGTTGCCGTCGCGCAGATCAACGCTGCACCAGATGGGTGCATGGTCAATCACCCGATCGGGCCATTCCCGGTGCTCTAGCTTGATCGGGGTAAACGGGATATACTTTTTGCAGCCTTCATACATAATTACAGCCATCCTTTCTCGGTTTTCCGCCGGTCTACCGGGAAGCGATTGAATGTGATGGAGGGCGGGTTTTTGCCAAAAAGACGGCAAAAAGCCCCGCTCCCTAAAGCATAGGGGCGAGGAGAAAGCTCCACGCGGTACCACCCTATTTCAGCCGCCTGACGGCAGCCCTCATCAGCCTCAATCAA
>DAWDUP010000006.1:2576-26275 GCA_052346825.1 Candidatus Fimivicinus sp.
TGTAACGGGGTCCATCGTCCCGCCCTATGATTTCAGGCGGGCGGCTCCGGAATGAGTTATGCACATAAACCGCGGTGCCGGGCTTGCAGCGAACGCCGGCTCTCTGAGACGCACGGGGTTATGTCTTGTTTCCTTCACAGCCTTTTGGGTAAACCAAAGCAGAATGTTAAATTGTAATGGTTATTATAAATGGAAAAAAGAAGGTTGTCAACCGATAAAGCAAAATTCTTTCAATTCCATCTTTCAAAAGGGCGTACTGCAACCTAAAAAATGATGCAGCACGCCCTTGGAATCCCCAGACCGGGCTCTGATCTGGGGCTTTATGAATTCGCAAGCGCCGCTTCGCGAGCCTTCACCTGCTCATAGCGAGCCTGCAACTCTTCCAGATGGCTGTAGTTCTCCGCCTGCCGGATCAACGCCATCGCGCCCCTTTTCATCCACATCATACAGCTCCCCCTTTTATGCGACCGCTGTGAAGATCATCACTCCAGCTAGGAAAATGCCCACAAAAGCATAAAGAACATTGATCACCATGCAAATTTGCATCAGTTTGTTTTTTACATTTCCTTTGGCATAGCAGAGGCCTGAAAAAATACCACTGAATACCATAAAAACAATATAGCAGCCAATCATAATTTCCGCAGTAGGGGACTGGAGCGCCCAGTCATTCATTCTCAGCAGAAAAATCGTCCACGGAACAAATACCATGATCGCACTGATTACCGTTAAAATCTTGTTTTTCATCATTTCATGATCTCCTTTCAGATGTTCCAAAGAATAGGCAGGAAACGATCAAGCATACAGCCGTGATTCCAACCGCAATCGGAATCCACGGGACCAACTTGACTGTAAAGGTATCCAAATTGGCGGCCATTTCTCCCTGCAGTGCTGTAACCATATAGAACGGATAGCACATCGGATAAAGAAACCAGATTTTCGTATTCATCGCCAGAACAGACGGAACAATCGAAGCCAGGCCGATTCCCATCGAGAATACCGGTGTGCAGATGCAGGTGGCAACCATCCAGAAAAATGCTGCCATCGGCAGAGAGGATAGATAAATCAATCCTGTTTCCCGTAAAACAAGCAACGGTGAAATCATCAGCTGGTAATCATTCATCTGGGAGGCAATCACAGCCGCGGGAAAATAAAGTCCAATCATTATGATCATCTGAACAGCAGCCAGCACTAACAGTACAACAAATTTTGCCATACAGATAGCGGCCGGGTTTACCGGCAGGGAAAGCATCTTTAGAATCCCCTTGTTGCTCCGTTCTGTCTGATTCAGCAGTACGGTACAGATGACTAGGGTGGCTGGATACATAAACCATGCAAGGCCGAGAAAACTCTGGATAAAGAAGTTATTTTCGGGGGAGATTCCTTCTGCCTGCATGCCAAAGTTCATATCGGAATTGATAATTTGCGGAATCCAAAGAAAAACAATAGGAATGAGCAAAATCCAAAAGATGTGAGAACGACGTATTTTTTTCAGCTCCACACCGATGATCGAAAAAAAATTCACTCGCGATTCCTCCTGACTTTTAACACGATTGCTTCAGCCATTCCCGCAAGTATCGTCTCCACTCCGCTAGCAACCAAAAACGCAAAGGCCCAAGAAGAGCTTGCCGCGCCTGTCAGCGTCTGGAACGGGAGCGCAAACGGGAAGAGGGAAAGGGCCAAGCGATCTGCTGGCAGCATGGTGGAAACAAAAATGCAGATCACACCAATGCCCAGAGAAATCCACAGGTTTTGGCACAGTGACGATACAAACAGCATGCAGATAGACGCCGGGATCAGCAGGACCAACTCATATCCGAAGGATTTCAGGAGATCCGCGGGAAAACCGCTGCCCACAGAAAACCAGCGATAGGCGCAAAATGCAATGGAAAGTGCTTCGATCACCAATACAAACAAAAGAGAACCAATCAGGATGACGCCCTTGTTTGCAAACAGTTTCCCTGGGCTGAGCGGCAATGATTCCATCTTTTGAATGGCATGGTCGGCAAATTCCGTATGGTATAGGATGCAGGAGCCGATCACCAGAAAGAAAAGGTTCAGCATTGCGATCATTTGCCAGTTGGCATCCATCAGGATATCCAGTGGGGGAAGCCCCTGATGAATGAAGTTTTCCGGACGGACCGCCGTATTAAGTATGGGAAAGGACGCGGCCAGCAAGCCGCCCGCCAGAAACGCCGGGAAAAATCCGGTACGCTTTAGTTTTCGACTTTCCAGTGATAAGCTCATGCCCGTCCACCCCGCTTCAGATTATCCTCCTCGATCATGGCAAGGAAGGTATCTTCCAGATTATCTATCGGGAAGCCGGCATCCCTGGCGTATTGTTTTAACCCGGGCAACGGTCCCTCAAAGAGCAGCCTTCCGTGATTGAGGATACCGACATCATCCGCCATCAGTTCAACTTCCGACAGCAGATGGGAGGATACCAGAACCGTGCAGTCGTATTGCTGCGGCAGGGATCGGATCAGGGTACGAATTTCATGGATTCCCGCCGGATCGAGGCCGTTGGTGGGTTCATCGAGAATCAGAATGGGCGGCTGCCCGATCAATGCTTCCGCCAGCCCCAAACGCTGTTTCATGCCGAGAGAGTATTTTTTAGCAAGCCGTTTGCGGTGCTCAGATAACCCCACAATCTCTAGAGCATCCTGGACGCTGCTCTGAGGAAGCCCGAGGATTTTCCGGATGATATCGAGGTTTTCTTCCCCGCTGAGATTTCCATAAAATGCGGGGGACTCAATAAAGGAGCCGACTTCCCGTAGAATTTGCATCCGCTCCTTGGGATAGGATCTGCCGTTGATGCGGAAGGTGCCGCTGGTGGGTTGAGTCAAACCAAGGAACATTTTCATGGTCGTGGACTTACCAGCACCGTTCGGCCCCAAAAATCCGTAGACTTTGCCTTTCTGGATATGCAGGCTCACATTGGAAACTGCAGTAAAATCCGCGTATTTTTTTGTTAAATTTTGTGTTTCAATCATATTCATAGAAAAGCCCCTTCCTGATTTGCTGGTTATAGGATAGACTTTCAACCTTACGTCAGCCTTCTCCCTACCTTACATTTACCTTACTTTTTCTGCGGCTTTCAAAATACTTTTTAAAATATGATACAATAAAAGCAAAGGGATGGATGATCATGAATGAAGACTATTTGAAAAACAAAAAAATTCTCCTGGTGGATGATGAGCCGGATTTATTAAACATGGTACAGACGATTCTTCAGGATGAGGGATATCAGGAGCTGAGGACGGCAAAAACGGTAAAAGAGGCTCTCACCGTCTGCAAAGAGTGGGAGCCTCAACTTGCTGTATTGGATGTCATGCTGCCAGACGGCAATGGCTTTTCCTTGTTGGAGCAGCTGCGGACTTTCTCCGATATTCCGGTTTTGTTTCTCAGCGCCCGCGGTGAAAATGAGGACCGATTTAGAGGGCTGGGAATGGGTGCCGACGACTATATCGTAAAGCCGTTTCTTCCCAGAGAACTGATTTTGCGCATTGGCATTATCCTGCGCCGGTGCTATAAGAATGATTCCCCTGTGGTACATTTGGCATCCTGTGATATCGACTTTGAAAAAGCAGAAGTCATGAAAGGTGAAGAACCGATTCCGCTGACAGCCAAAGAATATGAGCTGCTTCTTGTGCTGTATAAAAATGCAGGGAAAATTGTCACAATTGACCTCATTTGCGAAGCACTCTGGGGAGACAACCCGTTCGGATATGAAAATTCCCTGATGGCGCATATCCGCCGTATCCGGGAGAAAATTGAAGCAAATCCCTCTAAACCGGAGTCTTTGATTACAGTAAAGGGGCTTGGGTATAAACTGGTCGTGGCGGGATAGAATTTTTACGCTTTCGGTCGGAAAAACGGGTGAAATAACCCGCTGAAAACTTCCGCCTCGCTTTGGAAAGGAGGGCCATAATCATGAAAAGCACGCTCAAATTGATCCGGCGATTTCTCCTCACACTCATTCTTTCCCTGCTTCTTCTGCTGGTGCTAAATGTGATTCTGCTTCTTACCGTTACTTATAAACAGATTGCTCCCCGCAGTCCATGGGGAACGGCAGATGCGGTTTCTGCCGCACTGGTTCAAAAAGGAGACGGGCGCTATCAGCTATCTGAAGAAGGGGCTACTCTGCTAAATCAACAGGGAGCATGGGCGATTCTGGTGGACAACAATAGCGGGATGGTTAAATGGAGCAGCAGTAATCTGCCGGAAGGAATTCCAAAGCAGTATACGTTATCGGATTTATCTTGGGCGGTTCGAGGATATATTGAGGATTATCCCACGACTACCAGTGCGCATGGTGACGACCTGCTGATTTTAGGCAATCCAAAAACCGCTTACTGGAAGCTGATGTGGAATACATTTGATTACAATATGATTTCTCATGTTCCCCAAATGGTTGTCCTCTTTGTGATTTTCAATTTAATCATCATTTTCATCATCTATACAGTGGCAACTTCCGGAATGCTGCGCTCAATTAAGCCGATTGTCAAAGGCATTGAGGCGCTTCCGGAAAGGCAGGAGGTTTATATAAAGGAAAAGGGGCTGCTCTCTGATTTGGAGGCTTCCATTAACCGGACCTCGGAAAAACTGCGCACGCAGGAGTATAACCTGAAGAAAAAGGAGACCGCCCGCGCCAACTGGATCGCAGGGGTCTCCCATGATATCCGCACTCCGCTCTCCATGGTGCTGGGTTATGCCAGTCAACTCGAGGGGGACAGCGCTCTGCCGGAGTGCGCCCGGAAACAGGCAGGGATTATTCGAATGCAGAGCTTGCGGATGAAAAATTTGATCAATGATCTAAACTTGGCTTCTAAGCTGGAATATAATGTTCAGCCAGTACACAAGACTGTTGTCAATGCAGTCTCGTTAGTGCGAATGGTCGTCGTTGATTTTCTGAATATGGATACCGATGGGCGATATCCTATCGAATGGAAAACAGATGACGAATTGATTTCCTGTAACATTCAAGGGGATGTCGATCTGCTCAAACGAGCGCTCTCCAATTTGATTCTGAACGCCCAGGTGCATAATCCGGAGGGCTGTACGATTACAGCAAAGGTAAGCAGAGAAAATGGAATGTGCCACATGAGCATTTCCGACGATGGCGTAGGTGTTTCGGAGGAGCAGCTTGCATCTATCCGAAATGCGCCCCATTATATGGTGTGTGATAGCAATACCGGCGAGCAGCGCCACGGGCTGGGCTTGTTGATCGTGAAACAAATTGCACAGGCACATGGTGGTCAGGTGGAAATCAACCATGCCCCACAGGGCGGGTTTATGGTTACAGTTTCCATACCGATATCATCATAATACGCTAAAAAACAAGTATGCAGCAAAGGCTGTATTATAAATATACGTACAGAGCTGCGGTCCACTATTCCCGATGCGCCCAATCGCCTGCTTCGAAATGGTGTTTTGTTCAACCTTCCGGATTCAAATATAAAAAGGGGCTGAGAAGTGCTGCAAACGATGTAACAGCAAGCGGGATTGAAGCCACCTGATTCCGGAACCAGTGACCTTTATAGGGGATGCCTAACAGCCCATACCTTGTAAAAGATCCTGCATTTGCACAATGCCTTTCTGCTGAGAAGTAATAATACGTTGTAGAATGGGTTTCAAAGCAGGGCATATATCGAATTGAAGAGCATTGGTAGCCATTTCCACTGCACCCTTGTGGTGCGGTATCATTTCCCACATGAAGTCGCAATTGATTCGATTGATGGCGCGGGCGCATCTCATCTCTGAAAACATGGTCTGCATAATTTCGTCAACTCTGCGCTGATATCGGCACAAATCCTGTCTTGAATTTCTGAGCTCTCCGCAGGTACACTTGATGTTTCGCATATTTTCAATGCTTTTTGTCTGTTCCATTATGATTTGAGACGCAATATCCTGCAAAGATTTATTTGTTGTGTATTTAAGAAGATTCACTGACATTTCAATAGCCGCTCGATGGTGGGGAATCATCTGCACAATAAAATTGTGCGATATGCTCTCCGTCAAATTGGCTTCTGTCATTTTACGAATCATTTCATCCAAAATACAATAAAATGTGCTGAGATAATCTTTTGTCACATTACTAAATTGACATGGTCTGTTCATAGTTCACCTTCTCTCCTTACATTATATTCAGCACGTTATAAAGGTGCATACAGGCACCTCTTTTAGGCAATACATTTATTTGGCGTAAATAACGAATCGCCAAACAAAGGGTACCGCCTCATTTTGCTTCCCTCTTATTGCAAATAGTCTGCATTGCTTGCATCTACCGCGATTTTGAGCGCCGAATATCAATCATAAAAATACACAATCTACTTATAGACAATTCGTTGTTTTTGCAATATACTGACTAACGAGCGGATGTATACGCGGCAGGAGGCAGAAAACATTTGCTGGCTCCAATTGGGGCGGCACCGATAGGTGCATATGATGGAAGGGAAATGTGGAATGCAAATACGTGTCTTGTTGGTAACCCGCAGTTATGCCGATGCGATTTATATGAAAAACCTGTTGCCGTGGGAACAGTTGGGGTTTCAACTGCTGATTGAGCTCAACTCGATTTCCGGCCTGCAGAAGGTGATCGACCTCCACCCCCAGGTGCTGATACTGTTCGGATCGCTGGGCGCAGCGGACTTGGACCTGTTTTTGGAGTACTCGCAAAAGAAAAATCTCCGACTTTATATTATCATCCTACCCAACAAACAGCAGCAGGCGGACGAGCTGCTGACAGAGACCGCCAACGGCGGTACCGCCCAACTTTTTTTCGTGCCGAAATTGACTGACAGCACGCTGCTGAAGGTGCTGGAGGATATCCGCACAACGCAGCGCAGCGCCGCCCCGAGCAGCGTGATATCCGGCAGCCTGCTGGAGGACGAGAAATCATCGCTTGCGCAGCTTCGGCAGTCTTTTCCGGATGTGGCGTGTGATCTTCTATGGCTGCACCTGGACGCCGTTTCGATTTTGATGCGCAGGCAGATCGAGAGCGTTTTAAGCGATCATGCCCAGGAGGGCTGGCTGCGTTGGCTCAGATGGCGGCAGGATATCTTCCTGATCCTGGTCTATTCGGAAGAGGGAGAAGACCAAGTGGAGGTTATGACGAGGTGGCTGATGAACGGCGATTTCGGCAATACCCAGCTTTTGCTTGCAGGGCCTCTCCGCGCTGATGGGATGGAGGACGCGGTGGTGCGTTTGCAGCGTCTGGACGGCCTGCGTTATTTTACAGCAGATGTGCGTTTCCTTCATGAGAACTCCGATATTGCCCGCCCCAAGATGGTCTATCCTGATCTATTCTCCATACTTGTCCGATTGCTGCTGGTTTCCCTGCGTGATGAGGAAAAGACAGCAGCCCAGCAGATCCGGGAACTGTACCTGAGACAAATCAAGCCCTCAATGAGTTTTGCCATTCTGCAATTGGGGCGGCATATGCTGCATTGGATCTATCAGACACTGAGCAAAATAAATACACAACCAGCAGAACAGCCCATTGAGCAGTTTCATTCCATTGAGGATGAGATGCAGTTTGCCATCGCTTCTTGGGAGGCATTTTTAAAAAAAAGGAAACCGGTGCTGCTGTTACCGTCCGTAGAGAAAACGCTGGAGTACCTGCACGCCAACTATGCCTCTAACATTGGCCTGAAGAAACTGGCCGACGAACTTGACATATCAGAATCCAGCCTGAGTAAGCAGTTCAAGCAGCAGGTGGGTTGCGGAATCGTTACGTACCGCAACCATCTGCGCGTTTATATGGCGGCGCTGATGCTGTTGCAGAGCACGCGGCCGGTGAGCCAGGTGGCAGAGAAGATGGGGTTCTGGGATGTCAAGTACTTCAGCCGTGTATTCCGCAAAATCATGGGGGAGTCGCCCGCGCAGTATCGCAAGCTGTCCGGAGAAAAACGGGAGGGAGAAGCACTCATATGAGAGGAGCCAGAATGCACAAGCCGGAATACGCAACAGTGGGCAATTTTTTGGAGCCTCGGATTACCAGTGAGGATGAGGTGAAAATCCGGGTACACTACTGCGCGATCAACTCGGATGATTACTCCATGTATATGGGAAAACTAAAATCCCGCTACGCCAGTTACGGCTTGCTCAATGAATTCAGCGGCGTAATCACGCAGGTGGGAAGTGCCAGCGAATCCGCAGGCTTTTCCGTGGGGGACCCGGTCAGCGGGACCATGTTTTCCCCCTGCGGCATGTGCCCCATGTGCCGCAGCAACCGGCAGGACCTCTGTGTCGAATTGAATGGCGATGCCTGCTTAAATGAGTTTATCGTGATCAACAACCGTAAAGTCGTGCGGCTGCCACAACAACTTCCTCTGCGCCAGGGGGCGCTGTTTTGGCTTGCGGCCTGCTGTATGCGCTGCGTGGAGCGGATGCAAGTGCAGACTGGGCAGACAGTACTGATCCATGGGGCCGGCAGCAATGGGCTAATGCTGCTGCAGTTGATCCGCAAGCGGCTGCCGCGGCTGGTGGTGGTCAGCGAGCCGCTGCCGGACAAGCGGGAACTTGCGCGGCAGATGGGGGCGGATGTGGTCCTGGACCCCTATCAGGACCAGCTGAAGGAGCAGACCCTCCAGTTGACGAACGGCTTTGGGTTCGACCACATTGTCGACGCCTCCGGTGCGGTGGAGGTCATGTCGAATACCGCCAATCTGCTGTGTCGGGGCGGGCGGCTGATGCTGTACTCCAACTACCGGCCTGGCAACACCGTCTCCCTCGACCTGGCGGATATCTATTGGAAGGAGTATACTGTTACCAGCTGCTATAACCCGACCTATGCGCCCTACACGGCCAATGCGGGCTTTATGACCCAACTGGATCTGGAGCATCTGATCGGCGCCGAATTCCCTCTGGATGAGGTGAATCAGGCCTTTAAGGCATATGCGACCCACCGCTATCAGCGCATTTTAATCCATCTGTAAGCCGTTCGGCTGAAACTCCCCGCCATCCTGTGCATTCCTCCCAGGATGGTGGGGAGTTTTTTCGTCAAGATTCTCCACGTCTCAGATAATTTCCGCTAGGATATGAAATAATCCACCTTTTGCGGGGCGAGAAACGGATTTTTCCCCTTTTGATCGCCTGTTGGGCGTTGTATAATATAGACGGAAGAAGCTCCTGGCCATCTCATAATTTTATATAAATTGGCAATCAGCATTTTCCAATCGGGCGCACTCATCAAACTTACATCAAAAAGGAGGTTTTTTATATGAATGTTAGTCCAGAGCGCGTAAAAGAATTGAGACGCAAAGCAAATCAAATCCGGAGAGACATCTGTGTCACAACCAGCAAAATCGGTTACAGCCACCTCGGCGGCGGTATGTCCATGACCGACCTTGTCACGGCGCTTTACTATGATTTTCTGAACTTTGATCCGAAGAATCCACGTGACCCGGACCGTGACCGATTTGTACTTTCCAAGGGCCACTGTGCCCACGTTCTGTACAATATCTTCGTTGACAAGGGGATGTACACCAAAGAGGAACTGTGGAACGAGTACAACCAGATCGGCGGCCGTTTCGGTATGCATCCGAACTACCTCTATATCCCGGGGATCGACGCCTCCACCGGTTCTCTGGGCCAGGGTATGGCGCTGGCAGTTGGCATGGCGCTGGCCGGCAGATTGGACAAGAAGAACTACCGCGTTGTCTGCCTCACCGGCGATGGCGAACTGCAGGAAGGTTCCAACTGGGAGGCATTCATGTGCGCCGGGCACTATGGACTGGGCAATCTGGTGACCATTGTTGACAAGAACCGCATTCAGGCCGTGGGCTGGACCAAGGATATCATGGATATCGATCCGCTGGACGCCAAACTCCAGGCATTCGGCTGGGAGACCGTCACCATTGACGGCCACGATATGAAGCAGATTCTGGAAACACTGCACAGCCTGCCCGCATCGGACTCCCAGACCCGCCGCAAGCCCATCGCCATCATTGCCAATACCAACAAGGGCGAGACGTTGCCCGGTCTGGAGAACACTACCGCCTGCCACCTGCGGCCCATGCCCGATGATTTGCTGGAGAAGACCATGGCCCGTTTGGATGAGATTGAGCAAGAAATGGAAAGGAGTTGAGCAACGTGGCAAAGAGAATTACCTTTGAAGGCGAACTGCAGCTGGGGCATCTGAGCATGCTGGCTGCCGCATCCGCCCGTGAATTGTATGTGGAAGAATTGCACCGCCTGGCAGAGAAGGACGAGCGCATTGTTTTCGTCGGCGCCGACTCAGGGTACGGCGGTGCGGAGAATAAGTTCCGTGAGAAATATCCCGACCGGATGCTCCCGGTCGGGATCGCTGAACAGGATCAGGTGGGCGTGGCCGCCGGTCTGGCACTATGCGGTAAAATTCCGTATATCTCAGGCTTTGGCCCGTTCCTGGCACTGCGCACTCTGGATCAGGTGCATACCAATGTCTGCTATCCGAATCTGCCGGTGCGTATCGTCAATACCCACTCGGGCCTGACCTCGGCCAGTGGTCCGACTCACTATAACATTATGGATATCGCGATCATGCGTACCCTACCCAATATGACCTTCGTCATTCCCAGCGACGCCAACCAATGCGTCAAATTGATCCAGAAGAGCGTGGATCATCCCGGCCCCATGTGTATCCGGATTGCCCGAGGCGCCGAGCCTCTGGTCTACACGGAGGATTACGAGTATGAGATCGGTAAGGCCATCGTCGCCCATGAGGGCAACGATGTGACCGTTATCGCCGCGGGCTGTACCGTCGCGTTCGCAGTCTCCGCCGCCAATGCGCTGGAGAAAGAGGGGATTGGCGTCCGGGTGCTGGATATGCACACCATCCGTCCGCTGGATAAGGAGGCTCTACGCACGGCCATTCGGGAGACCAGCCGTATTATCACCGCAGAGGATCACTTTGTGGTCAATGGTCTGGGCAGTGCGGTGGCCGACTTAATGGCAGATGAGGGCCTGACGCCCAAGTTTCAGCGCCTGGGTATCCCGAACGACGCATTTCCGCCTCTGGGTGACAGTTATGAGCTGTATGCCCACTTAGGCTATGACCCCGAGGGGATTAAAAAAGCCATTCGAGAAATCCTGCGGTAAGCTCTTTCCCTGATTCCTGTTTTGGGGGATGAAAAAAGAAAAGGAGAACTACGATGCAAGAACAGAAATCTAATCTTACCAAAAAAGCACTAATCCTGGCGATCCTCTTCTTGGTGTTCCATCTGATTCTGTCCTTCCTGCGTGGGGAGTTGAATTTCATGGTACCGCCCCTGTTGACCTTCATCGTGGAGGACCTGGGGGCGAACCTGGGGCAGGGTGGCCTGCTGCAGACCACCTCCACACTGTGCATGGGAGTTGGCATGATCTTCGCCAGTATCGTAATTGATAAAATCGGTGGGAGCAAAACCCTGGCGCTCTCAACCGTGTTCATGTTCATCAGTGGCCTGCTGGGCCTGACGGCGACGACCTTCACCGCCATGATGTTTGCCCGTGTGTTCGCCGGCCTGGGCAATGCCTTCAGCTTCCCTGCCGTAGTAACCATCGTCGCTGAGCGGTTCCGCGACAAAAAACACCTTGGCATGGCCAACAGCGTCATCCAAGCGACAAACTCGCTGACGCAGACTCTGACTTTCTCCTTGACGGTGCCCATCTTCATGGCCCTGGGTCAGAACTGGCACTACCAGATCATGATGTGGGGTACTAGCTGCCTGGCCCTGGGCATCCTGTTCCTGGTGTTTGACCGCAAGCCCAACGCTTTCTTCAAGGAGTACAACAATGCCCAGCTGGCCCAGGAGAACGCCGGCCAGGCCCCTGCCCAGCAGATGAAAACCGCCTCCAAGACGAAGGGATCCAGCCTGGCGCAGGCAATCAAGATCCGTTCGGTCCAGAGTGCCGTTATCTCCTTCACCGGCGCCACCTGGCTGTTTATGATCTTCAATACCTACCTGCCCACGATCCTCAAGAGCGTCCACGGCCTGACGGCCCAGGAGGCCAGCTCCATCACCGGGCTCATCAGCCTGGCCGGCCTGTTCTCCTGCCTGCTCTACGCCCCCATCGTCGGCAGAATCAAGAATTATAAGCCCATCATCCTCCTGTTCATGATCCTGCTGCCTCTGAGCGGCGTCTGTTCTATGCTCCTCAAGCCGGGCCTGCTGCTACGGCTGTGCGTGATCGTGCTCGGCATTGCCTGGGGCTGCTATGTCCCCACCATAAACACCGCTGTCATCACCACAAAGGGTGTTACGCCCGGCATCTACGCGGCGTCCAACGCCATCTGGACCCTGTTTGGAAATGCGCTGGCCATGCTGATGCCCATCCTGTTCCAGACGCTTCAGGTGCGCATTGGAATGCAGAACGCCGCTATCGCTCTCTGCTTGGGCGGTGTGTTCGCCATAGCCGGTGCCCTGTACTTCCCCAGCGAGAAGAAAACTGCTTGAGGGGGTAAGCGTGGGATATGGAGCGGAATGTGAGACGAAAGAAAGAAGACGGCTCCCTAAGTTTTGTAGAGAAACTCCATTACGGGATCGGCACGATCGGCTATAACGCCAGTTTCCACTGGGTCAGCACCTTCCTTCAGATCTATTACACGGATACCATCGGCGTCAGCGCGGGCGCTCTCTCCGCCCTGGTGCTGGGTGTACGGCTGTTCGACGCCGTCAACGACCCCATCATCGGCTCTATGGCCGACCGGACCAGAACCCGCTGGGGGCGTTACCGCCCCTGGCTGCTGTTCGGCGGGATCGGGCTGCCGCTGAGTATGATCGCGCTGTTCAGTGCGCATTCCTCCTGGAGTTCGACCGCCAAAGTCTTATGGATGTGTATCTGGTATGTTGTGGTAACCGTGATGTCCACCTGCTACGATATGCCGTACAGCGCCTTGCATGGCGCCCTCTCCCCCAGTTCCCGTGAGCGTGTCCGGATATCCTCTGTCCGGTTGGCCTGCAGCCAGATCGGCACGCAGATTACCGGCATTCTGGGCATCCAGTTGATTTTGTACTTCAGCCATGCCGACGGAGCCCGCACAGAGGGCGGCTATCTGACGGCTGTGGCGTTGATCTGCTTGGCTACGCTGCCGCTGGCCATCTGGCCCGCTTTTAAGAGCCGCGAACGGGTTCAGCCGCCTCCCGACCAGAAGAAGATCCCGGTCCGAGGCCAGTTGCTGACACTGCTGAAGAACCCGCCTATCATCATCATCAGTGTGGTGATGATGACCTTCGGTTTCATTGGATTCGGCCGCAGCAGTATGATGATGTATTACTTCACCTACGTGCTGGGCAATCCCAAGGTAATGTCGGTGTTCGGCCTGGTCTCCATGGCGGGCTCCCTGGCGGGAAACATCTTGATCATGCCGGCTCTGTACCGCATTCTTCGCAGCAAGGGCCGCACCGCCGCTGCAGGCCATCTGCTCTGCGGGATTTCCTGCCTTCTGGTATACGTGGTTACCCCCGGCGGTCTGGAATTCTGGGTCCTGATGTTCTGCACGGCCGCCTTTATGGGCACGTTCAGTTCTGCACAGTACAGTATGCTCGGAGACGCGGTGGACTACGGCGAGTGGAAGGTGGGCCTGCGCTGTGACGGCTTCCTCTCCTCTTTCACCTCCCTGGCCCTCAAGACCGGCAGCGCCATCGGCCCGGCCCTGGGACTGTACCTGATCAATGCCTGCCACTATGTGCCCAACGCGGTGCAAACCTCCGCAGTCATCACGATGATGAAGGCCAATATCTCCCTGATCCCCGGGATCACAGCTCTGGTCTCCGCCGCCCTGATTTTCTCCCTCTATAAGCTGGATGAATCCAAGCACGAGAAAATCCGTCAGGCACTGCAGGAGCGCCGTGAGAAACAAGAAAAAGAATCCTAAAGGGGTAGTTTCTATGCGCATTTTAACAATCGTAGATAAGAAAAAAATGATAGTTGCTGAAAAACCCATACCGAAGGTCGAATCGGGACGCGCACTGATCAAGGTGTCCTATGCGGGCATCTGCGGAAGCGACTGGCATATGGTCTGGGGCAATGGTGTCCGAGCCGGGCAGAACACTGTGGCCGGCCATGAGTTCAGCGGTGTGATCGTGGATCCCGGTAACACTCCTTTCAAGGCGGGAGATCGAGTCACGGCGATCGAGTACACCCCCTGCGGCGAATGTGAGTACTGCCGCAGCGGGAAAAAACACCTCTGCCCGGAGCGGTTCAGCGCCGGCATCGGCCTGACGAATGACGGTGCGTTTGCCGAGTATCTCACCGCCCGGGAGGATATGATCTACAAACTCCCTGACAGCATCGACGATGTCCAGGCGGCTATGATCGAGCCCTGCGCGGTGAGTATGCACGGTGCCAGCCTGGCCGGCGTCAGGGAAGGCAGCAAGGTGCTGATTACCGGCGGCGGCGCCATCGGTTTGTTCGCCGCTGCCAGCGCGAAGGCTCTGGGCGCCTCGCTGGTGGTCCTGACGGAGGTCAATCCGATCCGGCTTGGTCAGGCCCGGGAGGCCGCCTTCATCGACTACGCCTTGAGCGGCACGGCAGAAGGCTTAACAGACACTCTGCATGAGCTTGCAGGCGGCCTGTTCGACTGTGCCGTTGAGTGCAGCGGCAACCAAAAGGCGGCTACCATGGCGCTGGAGTCTATCAAGCCGGGTGCCACCCTGACGATGCTTGCGTATGGTTCTGGACCGCAGATGGAATCCTCCTCGTTTATCAACGACGAGAAACGCATCCAGGGCGGGGTGTTTTTCACCCAGGAGGATTTCGAACGGGTCATTGCAATGATGGCCGATGGACGGATCGACATCCGTCAATATGCCGAAATCATCACCATGGACGATGCGCAGGATACCTTCCTGGGGCTGGACAATGGGACCAAAAATGCCCAGAAGTATGTGATCAAAATCACGTCTGAATAAGGAGATCGTTGTTCATGTTGGCAAAAGAATGTGAGGCATATCGCTGCAAAGAATTCACATCCATCTATAAACTCCTCTCTAAAGGGCAAAAAGCTCTGGTTACCGGCGGGGCCGGCGGGATCGGCCGTTCCACAGCCAAGGCCTTTGCCGAACTGGGGGCTGATGTTGCATTGATGGACATCCCGTCGAAGCTGGCGGACTTGCAGCGGATTTGTGACGAAATCAAGGATAAGTACCCTGTGAATGCGGTTGCCGTCGCAGGGGATGTAGCCGATGAGGCCAGCGTAAAGGAATTTGTTGCACAGACGGCGGAGGCACTCGGCACCATCCATATACTCCACAGCAACGCTGGGATCGTCCTGCCCGAGGATAATCCGAACGCCTCTATCGACGGGTGGAACAAAGTGCTCGGAGTCAATCTGACCGGCATGATGCTGGTCTGCCGGACCGTTGCCAATGTAATGATCGAACATCAGCATGGCGGTGCCATCATCAACACCGCCTCCAAGTCCGCACACATGATTAGCGGCAACGGTTTCTCCTATGCGGCAACCAAAGCCGCCGTCATACACATGACCAGAGCGATGGCAGCACAGTATGTTCCGTATGGGATCCGTGTGAACAGTATCAGCCCGGGCGTTGTCCTCTCCGGAATCCATGATAACGTCCCTGTGGAGGGTATGGAACATATGCTGGGACTGATCCCTATGAAACGGTTTGGAACCCTTGATGAGATCGCAGGATGGGTGGCCGTACTTGCAAGCGAGGTGGCCGGGTTCATGACTGGCAGCGATATCCTTGTTGACGGCGGACAATGTATTTATTGATCTGCTTTTTTCTCCTATGGAACAACCGGTCAAAGTTATTTGACCGGTTATTTCTTTTTGCGCGGCAGGGCCTGATGGTCGAAAAACATCTGAAGGCTGACGGGGCGCTTGAAAAAATTATAAAGTGAAAAAATGCAAATCCATATGAAACCTAAAAAAAGTGGCCGACAGTAAAATCGGTCACTCATCTTAGTCGAGGGGAATGGATTCGAACCAACGGATCCTCCTCATATACAAAAATACATTGGGGTACCAAAGGGAAACGGAGTTTCCGGAATTGCTTCCCAAAACCCCGTTTACCCTTGATTTTACTGGACAAAATCAATAGATATCAATTTTGTCACAGTGATATGCCTCCGTACGGAACGGTTGATACAATTGTACGAAAGGCAGTTGAAAGCATAGACTGCTACATTATTAGGCGATTGTTACGCTTTAGAAAATCGAAAAGTTATACACCCAGTCGCTTTCTGATATCGTTCAGCCATTCACCATTGTATTTGAAATACCGAGGGCCAGCAACACCCCATTTGCTTTGCGTGAGCGTCGAAGCCAGTGCTGACAACGACCACTTCTTCCCGTCGTATTCTACGCTGTGGTCATCCACAACCGTACAAGTAAGCCCCGATTTTTCATCGGCACGATTACAATATTCTATCGTAGCTCCAATTGGAATTTGACAGAGGGAAAAAGCAAATGGTGCAAGGCGTTCCTTCTTTTGCTCCTCAATATCCTCAGCAGTATTCGCCGACTTCACATCCATTTCACTGGGCGGGATGAGCTTCAAATTATCTGTACAGCCATGGATCTCGGCAATTGCCTCCAAGATAGAATATGCATCTTCTGGAGACATGGCGTAAAACTCACGGACACGCTTTTGTCCATTGAAATTGTCAATGGATCTAAGATTGGGATTTAATTTATCGATGATGCTGTGAATTTTCAAGTCCGATAGCCGTGAACTGACTTCATATGTAGCATAGACCCGAAATGCAAACGGAATGCACTCACTGCGGTTCAGCTGCTGAAGTCGTTTTTCAACGTTATCCGCATAACCGATTTTTACATAGTCTGGAAATGACGGGTTTGTCAATATATAGATAACACCATGTTTTTCACTCATTGTTTTTCTCCATTCAATTGTCAATCTATAAACAGCTCCGGCGTATTGAATCGAATATCAGGAATCTGTTGTGCCACTTCGTTATCACCACAGTTTTCCAAAGCATTTTTGATACGAACATTCCCATCAATATCCACTATATAATATTGCGAATGAGTTTTGATATAGCTCGCAGATTCGCGTGAAAACCCATATCGCTGTAACTGAATAGTAACTTCGTTGGTAGTTCCGTATTCAACATACTCATACCAGTTATTTCTGTTAAGCGAATTCTCCCCATGAACCCGTTTGTACTCGTTGGAAAAGCGGAGGAAATAATTTGAGATGCTGAAAAGAATAATGTTTTCAATAACCTCCAGCGTATTTGCAAATACGATATTTCGATGCTCCAAAGACGTCTTATCATAGTACATTTTTGTGTACCTGTTAATCCAAAACTTGTCTGGATGACGCTCTTGGTAATCGACCGCACGCCGCATGATATTATTAAGCCCTTTGCCTTCCAACCACTGAATCAAGATGACTGCGTACCATCTGAGTTTGGTGTAATCTCCATCCTCATCACACTTGCCCAGGGTGCTATATTCATAGCGTTTCCAATCAAAGATATCCCCCAGCCGAATCAAAAAATCATATGCTTTATCAACACTAAAGGTCCCATCTGCTTCAGGGAGCGGATACGCAAAAGTGCTGTCAGCCGCAATTGCTGCCTGTAGCTTTCTGGTTTGATCAAGAGAAATGTTGATATCGTTATCGATAATTGGTGCTTGAGCCGAGAAAGCCCTTTTTATTTTCTCTTTGTCACCGGGTTTCATGTATTTCTCAAACTCCTGCGTAACCAAGCTATCGTTTCCGTGCACGATATCCTTCAGAAGAATCAGCCCAAATTTTCTCATCATAACATATTCTTCTTCTGGCTGATTATCGTCATACTTGTCAATAACCGAACTTCCATCCAACAGTGTTGCAACGATTTTCTTTTTGTGTTTTGGCTTCAAGTCCTGCACCAAGGAGAGATGTTGATCTGGAATGCCATCTTTGAGTTTATCCAAATAGATGTCTTGCTTGTTATTCCTTGTTTCATCGCTCACCATGAATACATTGCCCGAAAGATTATACTGAATACGTCCAACTCGTCCTATAAGATTTCGAAAGTCAACATCGGTCATCTGTGCGCGACCACTGTAGTAGCTGGTTATGAACAGATTATCTGCTGGAAGGTTAACCCCTTCAACTAGCGTACTGGTGCAAAACATAGCCGTAATCTTCTCCGCCTTGAATAGCTTTTCAATCCTCATGCGAATGGCGGAGGGAAGATAACCAATATGATAAGCAATACCTTGTTCTAGTAATCCTGCCAGAAAATAATCCTTGTGTACTTGATTGCGGACTTCTTTGGCTAGTTCCAGAAGCTCCGGGTCAGGCTGTTTCCTTGCTGAGCCATCAATTTGTTTTCGCATTCTTGCAAATGCAAGTGCAGCGTTGATCGCTTTGTCCTTACTGCTGAAATACGCAATCATTCTGCTGGGTGTGTCACCACTGTTCTTATAGAACATACCCATTAACGGGATAACACCCTGTTCTGGAGTAGAGTGAATCGAGCATATGTATTCCAATGTTTTCAGATGATCATTGTATATATAAATCTGCTTTGTTTTGAGATTAACCAGGAATTTGAACTGTACAACAGGAGAAAAGGACGAAGCGATAGCGTTTCGCTTATCGTATTCTCCGGACGACAGTAAGGTTAAGTACTCTTGCGGGTTTGGAATGTTGGGGGACGCAAAGATAAAGTGGGGCTTCACCCTCCGTCTGCTCAGTTCATCGACTACAGAATAATAAAATGGTGCACGGCTGTTTCGCCCGGTCATCTTATGTGCTTCATCTACAAATAGGTAGTCCAGCACAAAATCAGCCCTATCGTTGAGTAAATACAACAATCTTTCCGGAGTAAGCACTAAAATAAAGTTATGATCTGGGTGGGTTTCCAGTGCCATATCATTTGCGGAAGAAACCACATGATATTTATTTTCATCCAGCAAATCCTGCAAATCATTCTGGATTATTTCACTTCGTACCTCATTGATAAGTGCTTTGGTCGGAACGATGAGAGCGAAGTTTTTCTTTTTCCCTGCAAGAATCTGTTCCTTAATGAACATACGCATGATAAACGATTTGCCCATCGAAGTCGGTGCGGAATAGCTGAAGCACTGATCCTCCAAGTGCTCATAAACTTTCCTCTGCTGCTGAAAGAACTTCTTTTTTGGCTCTGCAGGAACCGTTAGATAAATATCACTTAAGGTTGAAAATAGTTCATCCATCGCTGTAGGCTCGACATATTTCGATTCCACGAGCTGCCTACCCATAAAATTTCCTGTGCTGGTTAAAATCGCTCCTGCATAATAGCGAACTACTTCATCATCGGGGTAAAGAGTTAAAAGCATGGTGATGATTTCATGAGCCCAGATTTTATGAGAATCTGATTTTTCAGCGTGGGTAGATTTGGACAGCAGATCAGCAAACCGCAAGGCATCATCAACATTTACGCCTCGAAACTGCTTGATACTAGTAATTTGCAAAATCGTAATTGCGTAGTTATAGAGGATATTTTTATAGAGTTCGTTCAGATAATCGTTGTCATCAATATCCTGAAAGAGGACATCTCCAAGTCTTTTCTCAATCTGGCTCATATCGGAGTCCCTCCTCTTAAAACAGCATTCATGATTTGCGTTTTTTCTTGTTCTGCTTCATTGAATGGAACGATGTACACATAGAAAGAGTGGGCGCTTAGTCCGGCTTCTGCAATTTTCTGTGCAATATACCCAGCGTGTTCCTTGATATCTAGGAGCATTTTCTTTTCAGCCAACGCTTCAAAGTCATCCCCTCGGCCATCAGGGTTCAAGCCCAATTTATACCCAAGAAAGATACCATAAGCTGTGTCATATGTTTCAGGCTTTCCCGGCTGCGGTATTAGGATTTTGGTTAGAAGATCGATTTCTTCTTGCTTAAAGAATTGGTCAAGAACTGTCTTCTGCACCATAAGAACTTCTCGGCTTTCGTGTGCGTTGATTTTTGAGATGGTATCAAAGGCGCGATCGATTGCAGTTTTTACATCATCAACAATGTTAGAAGCCCCAAATACCATCTGGAATTTTGTGTTTTCTGGAAGACCGCTTGGAGGTAACAAATGAATGCCCTTGCACTCGCTGCGGAACCTAGCCAGTTCCGTATAAAGCTCTACGCGGCTCATGAGTTTTGGTGCCTTCAGTTTTTCTTCCAGAAAAGCATACACAAGAATTTCATCCAGCATATTCCCAGTTCCTTCAGCGGAAGAATCGCCATTCTCCGCCATGATACGCATAGCCTCTGATACAGCAGAATCGAGATCATCATTTATACGATAGTTCTCAAGCTGCGCCCTAGAGAAAACATAGCGCGCAAGGTTCCTGCGTAAATAGAGCTGTAGATTCTCTGTTGAAAGCCTATTCCCACGCATTGCCGTATGAAAAAATCTAATATGGTTTGCTTTGGGCAGACCGAGTCCCTCAGAATGCGGAACCTCTACAAAAACGCTGTCCAAAGTCATTCCACTGTTTTTTACTGTCGATGAAATAGACTCGCTCATTCCTATGTTCCTCCAATCTTCCCACCAGCAAATATGGGCTTAGTTACTCCTTGAGAAAAGCACTCTCTCAAGGAGCTTCATATGGCTTGCCATCCTTGTTATAGGTCAAATTAAATACCATATCAGACAGCCACTTTTTAAAGGACGGATTGTCCTGAAATTGTTTGAACAACTCCATATTGTCTGACATAATAGAGAAAATCACCTGCTGGAGAGCTCGCTCACTCTCCAAACGGGCACTTTGCTCATCCGAGTTTCGCATGGCGTTCTGGTATTTTTCGTCTTTAGAAACCATCGCAGGTATCTCGAGAATCTGCCGGCGTACATTATCTGCATCATTCCAGTTGATGTTGCCAAACATATCATTGAAGTTTGACAATATCACAGAAAGCAAATCCATCTTCGGCTCAATGATATGACCGACTTTTCCTGCAGGTACAGGATCAACCTCTGTATCAGAATCCTCCAGTTTAATGGACATGACTTCTCGTGCCTCGTTACGATAGCTTTCGAGGTCAATTGTCTCGAGAATACCCTGTGAAAGATCATCCTCACGAGGTGAAGGTAGTTTCGGTATCAGCAAATTGAGGAAGATGGATAACCTCTCCCAATCGGCATTACCATAAGGCAGAATCGCTCCGAGAAAGCCATAAGTGCGTACGAATGCCTTGGCAGCGCTTTTAAACTTGATCTGATCATCTGTGTCAATCTGCTTGTAAATAGCGGTACAGGCGTCGAGAGTCGGATCGAGCTTATCGCGGTCGGCACCGTCAAGATACAGATTTACCAGTCGTTCGACATCCTCGTTGGTGAATATCTGATACTCATCCATAATTGCAACAAGGTCGTATAGCTTGTTCGGATCGGTTTCTCCAGACAAAATCGTTGTACGATAATATCTTGAGAAGGATTCTTGAATCTGCTCCGGCTTATTCGCAAAATCCAGGACGAATGTGTCATACTTCTTCGGACAGCACCGATTCAGTCGGGAAAGCGTCTGCACAGCTTTGATATCATAAAGCATCTTATCTACATACATGGTGTGGAGAAGCGGTTCATCAAAGCCCGTCTGGAACATATCCGCAACAATCAGAATTCGATACGGATCTTTTTTAAACTCTTTTGGTATCTTCGCATCTGGGAATCCATTTAAGCCCGCAGAGGTAAGCGCCGGTTCCTGGTCTTGATATTTGCATTCGCCGGAGAAGGCGATAATTGTTTTATACGGGCTATGCCTGTCGGCCAAACATTTGTTAATGGCATAGTAATACTCAATGCAGCGAGGAATACTGGAGGTAACGACCATAGCACGAGCCTGCCCGCCGATTTTTCCTTTGGCAATGACCTGCTCATGAAAATGATCAACCATCATAGCAGCCTTTTTAGCAATAGTATAACTGTCGCTTTCCACAAAGCTGCGCAGTTTCTTCTGAGCCCGCTTTTTGTCAAACATCGGATCGTCCTCGACGGTTTTCATCAATTTGTAAAAGCTGTCGATGGGCGTATAGTATTTCAGCACATCCAGAATGGAGCCTTCTTGAATGGCCTGCTTCATGGTGTAGACATGGAAAGGTCTATGCTTGATTACATCTCCATCCTGGTAGGGCTCACCGAAGGTTTCCAGCGTCTTGTTTTTCGGTGTAGCGGTAAACGCAAAGTAACTGGCATTGTTCAGCAGCTTGCGTCCTTCCATCATAGCGTTGATCTTATCCTCGTTATCCATTTCATCATCAGAGGCAAGCCCTGAGAGCGCAAGATTCATTTGTGCAGAGTTTCTCCCGCTCTGACCGGAGTGTGCCTCATCGATGATAATGGCAAAGTGATTGTTCTTATGCTCCGCACCGATTTGCGGAACAATATACGGGAATTTCTCGATTGTGGTAACAATGATGCGCTTTCCATCGGTAATTGCTTTTGTTAATTCCCCGGAATGTTCCGCCCATGCAACTGTATTGCTCACTTGCATGAACTGTTTGATTGTATCACGAATCTGCTTGTCCAGAATTCTACGGTCGGTGACCACAATAACAGAATCCAGCATAGGACGACCATTCTGTTCGAGGCCAATCAGCTGATGAGCCAGCCACGCAATGGAATTTGATTTGCCGCTGCCGGCACTGTGCTGTATTAAGTACCTCTTTCCAACACCGTTCGCCTTTACATCGGCAAGCAGCTTCGTAACAACATCCAACTGATGATAGCGTGGGAAAATCTGTTTTTCCTTTTTCTTCTTGGTATCCTCATCTACATCAACTATGACTTGAGCATAATTCTCAATGATCAGAGTCAGCTTTTCCTTCGTGAGAATGTCCTTCCACAAATAGTCGGTCATGATGCCATCCGGGTTGGGCGGATTGCCGGCGCCATCGTTGTACCCCTTATCAAACGGTAAGAACCAACTGTCTTTTCCGGCCAGCTTTGTGCAGAACTTGATGCGGGCATCATCCACCGCAAAATGTACCATGCAACGCTTAAAGGAAAACAGCAGGTCACGAGGGTTTCGGTCATCTTTATACTGTTGAACAGCATCGTCCACATTTTGCTTTGTGATTTGATTCTTAAGCTCAAATGTAGCAACTGGAAGACCATTGATAAATATGCACAAATCCAGCGCCAGCTTAGCTGCATCCTGCGAATAGCGAAGCTGTCGAGTGACACTGAAAATATTCTTTTGGAACATCTCTTTAGCTTTTGCGTTACCTTCGGATGGGGTTAGGTAAAACATAATAAGGTTAGCAGGATATACTTTAATACCATTTCGCAACACATCAACTATACCACGCTTGGAAATCTCCCCCTGTAGACGGTTAAGGAATTGCGCATATTTCTGATGGCTTTTCCGTACGCCGAGTTTTTCTAATTGTTCTGGCTGCGTATTCTGGAGAAACCGAAAAAGCCGAGTCTCATCAATGGCATATTCCTTGTTGTAGTCTGCATTCGTTCCTTGCTCATAGCCATTTTGCTGAACAAGCCAGTTTACAATGAGAGCTTCAAATCCGCTTTCTTTGGTGTTGGTCGTCATTACGATTCCTCCTCTTCTGCCAAGTGGGGCATCTCATATAGATTGCCCAACAACTGCTTTATGAATACGATAACCTTGTGCGCGTCTTCTTTTGTTGCCATATCCATTTCGTGAACATACTTGTTTGCGATTTCTCTGATTTTATCGACCCAGGCTTTATTTTGACTTCCAATATAGCCGTTAGCTTCCAGATAGTTTATGTATGCAAGAAATGATTTTCACGCTACAT
>DAWDUP010000006.1:26285-33732 GCA_052346825.1 Candidatus Fimivicinus sp.
TTTTCCCGCTACATCGCCCTTATCCACTGCGATATGCATTAGCAATGTCCGTGAAACCATAATGACGGAGTGATAACACTCGTTCAAGAAGCACTTCCGGCATTCATTATATAGCTTTTCTACATTTGCAGGGAGAAAGCGTACATCTTCATATGGAAGCAATTGAGATTGAGGTATTATCGTACCGTCAAGCCCGATGATAACAGGCATAAAGCACTCCGGGCACTTATGAATACGATACTTGATGGCGCCGGTGGCTGTATCGACGATTCTTGTGTTGGAGCTTGCTTGAACGCGTACACCACAATATGGGCAAGTAATTGTTTTGGCTAATACATCCTTTTTTCGAATCGGCTCCCAGGTCCATTCTTTTATCTCTATCATACCTATTCCTCCTCGGGAGGATCACTTTCGCTTCCGATTGCTTCTTCATCCACACTGTCTATATTCTCATCTACAAACTCAAACTTGGGAATTTTGACATTGCGAACATCAATTTTGCCGGTGACGGTATCCGCAATAAGCTTCGTCTTATATTCTTCAAGTACATTCACTTCTTCAGATAGCTTCCCAATTGCAACATCGTATTTTGGTAATGTACGTTTGATATATTCTACGATAGTTTTCTGTTCTTCTACCGGCGGAGCAATGAAAGGTATTTCCTTCATCTTATCTATTTGCAAGTCCCACTGACCCACGCGAATACCATCAGATGCCTGTGCGAAAAAATTCACATACACTTTGCTGCGAATGGCAAAGTGGAAGTACTCCAGATCTTCAAAGTCTACATCAAAGATAAAATAAGCCGGACTAACGATTCCTGTATACTCTGAAATACCATAAGAACCTTGCCATGCTTTCATTTTATTCATGGCAAACTGTCCTTTTTTCACAACTTTATATCCGCTCAAATCGTCTGGAATATAATTGTGATTTGATTCTGTATCTTCAATATCTCGCAGTATAACACCCTGTTCACGAACAACGGACAGCAGCGGAAGCTCTGGATGGTTTTTCTCACTGACAGGGTGCAACATTTGCCGCAATTTCACAATCTGCCAATGAGCAGGAATATCTCCAAGCCACTTAACGCCACTATACTTCATTGGTGCGTCTGATGATAACCCGTGCGTAATAGCGTGGCTTATCATGGACCTTTTCAAAGCATCAATATTTTTAATCTCTTTTTTCTTGATGTTAATCAGCTTATTGATACTCGAAACCTTCCAGTCCAGAAAGCGCACGATTTGATTCTGCTCGTCACGGGGAGGGACAGGAACTTTTGTGCTCTGAAATGTGTTAATATTTATTGTTTTTCTCAGCCCAGAATACAACGGTTTTAACATTTTCCCGTTATCTAAAGAGAGATAATAATAGTAAATGAATCGGGAGTTAATGTTGCTGATATGCATAATTGTGTACGCACCAGTAAGCATTCCATCATGCCCAGACAGACCGACTGTGCGTGGCGTTTCATCAATGTCAAAAAGGCAGAACGCCATATCGCCGCTTCTTACAACCTTATATTTGTCAAATGACTCTGGGAACTTTCCACCGCCCTCCATGTCACGAGGGACAATACCGTTGAGTGTCAAGGAGAGCAGTGTGTAATCAGACAATTTTTCGCCAACGATTTCCTTTTGTTCCGTGAATATATTCTTATTTCTTCGCACTTCCCAATGAATCGGTATTGCTTTCAGCCACGGAAGATTAATTTCTTTGTATTCAGCATATGCGCTCATTGCACGCCCTCCATTATACCAGCCAGCAATCCATCTGCTTCCCGCTCCAAGTCTTTTAGATTTTGCAAAATCTCATCCATAGGGCGCAGTTCCACTGGCTTATAGAAATACTTCGTGAAGCTGATCTCATAGCCAATTTGCGTTTTCTTTTCGTCCACCCATGCATCCGGCGCATAGGTCAACACCTCATTTTTTATAAATGCATCGATGCCGCCCTCATAAGTGAACGGAATGTTCTCCGTATCCCGCAGGTCTGCATCCGGCTCTCCATCAATAGGCTGTGCCGTAGCGTCCTTTTCGGTGATAAACGTGCGGATTTTCTTGAGTTGCGCCGCTTTGAGCTTGGTTGCCTTGGCAAATGCCGTCCAATTATCTAGGGGAGCAGTTTTTGCTGCCTTTGCAATTGCGGAAGTAACGGCTACATATTCATCAGCCTTTTTGAACAGGTCGACCGGAATATCATTGTCGGGGTACACACGCAAACGGAGCGGGCGTTCCACAGTCACATTCCAATATGCAAACTCATCATTGTTGAAAATCATGCTGACATCGCTCTCTTCCATGTCGAGGAAGATGCGAACGATCTCCTTGCGAATGTCGGATGTGAATTCGCAGTTTTTCTTGCCCATATTCTTGCGCAGAGAGGATTTCATGGCCGTAGCGTCAATGAGTTGGATTTTGCCTTTGCGGCGCTCCTCCTTCTTGTTGGAAAGCACCCAAATAAAGGTGCCGATACCTGTATTGTAGAACATATTTTCCGGCACGGCGATAATGGCTTCCACCAGGTCGTTTTCAATCATGTAACGGCGAGCATTGCTCTCACCACTACCGGCATCTCCGGTAAAGATAGACGAACCGTTATGAACTTCGGCGATCCGACTTCCCAGTGGCGTATCCTTTTTCATCTTCGATACATTGTTCAGCAGGAACAGAAGCTGTCCGTCACTGGTGCGTGGAAGCATGGCAAGCTGCTCACCATCTTCGAGGTAAGCATTGAACCGAGTATCGAGAATTTCCTTTTTGCCGCCCAACTTATCAGCGTCTGTTTTCCAGCTCTTTCCGTAAGGGGGATTGGAGAGCATGAAGTCAAACTGCCGGATAGCGTTTCCATCCAAAGACAGTGTAGAACCGTAGCTGATGTGATCAGCTTGTTCACCGTCTCCTTTGAGCAACATATCTGCCTTGCAAATGGCATATGTCTCCGGGTTGATCTCCTGTCCAAAGAGGTGGATTGAGACATTCTTCCCACGCCGTGCCGCCAGAGTCTGAAGACGTTCCTGTGCCACAGTGAGCATACCGCCGGTGCCGCAGGCTCCGTCATAGCAAGAATAGGTGGCGTCCTTGATCTGGTCGGCTATCGGCATAAAGATAAGGTCCGCCATCAATTCTACAACATCACGTGGAGTCCAGTGTTCACCGGCTTCCTCATTGTTTTCTTCGTTAAATCGGCGAATCAGTTCCTCAAAAATTGTGCCCATACCATGGTTGTCCAACCCCGGATGTTTGAGAATGGTTTTCTCTTCATCCTTATACACCGGGTTAGGGCTGAGATTGATATCCGAAGATATAAACTTCTCAATCACTGCACCGAGAATATCCGCTTCGATCATGGTATCGATCTGATTGCGGAATTTGAACTTTTCGAGGATCTCCTGCACATTGGGAGAAAAACCATCCAGATACACCTCAAAGTCGCTTTTCAGCGTCTGCTTTTTTGCGCGACTGGTCAAATCTTTTAACAAGAACGGTGATGCATTGCAAAACGCCTGTCCTGCAACATTGCACAGCGCCGGCCACTGGTTATCGATTCCTGCGGCATCTAACTTTTTCTTCATTTCAAGTACGGCAGGCTTGGTATCCTCCAAAAGAGCATCCAAGCGGCGAATAACCGTCATCGGCAGAATTACATCACGATATTTGCCACGCACATACACATCTCGCAGGCAGTCATCCGCAATGCCCCAAATAAAACTAACTATCTGATTATGAACCTGATTGTCCATACCACATTTCCTTCCTTATTTCTATCTTTACTCCATGTAAAGAGGCGTACCGCCACATTCTAATCATATCAAAAGCTCAGTCCAATACTTTGGACTTATCGCTATCTTAGTTGCTATCATCTGCTGCACCGCCGGATCGAATCCAATCGTCTACTTCGGACAATTTGAATTTCCATAGGCGACCAACCTTATACGCAGGCATATTCCGTTTGGCGATCCAAGCGAGAATTGTTTCTCTTCCAACGCCTAGGTACTCTTGAACTTCTTTCAGAGTAGACCATTTTTCAATATTCACACTATTCTCAGCCACGTGTTTTCCTCCTGATCTAAATTTCAAATGTAACTGTAACAGTAAAATCAAACAGAAATCTGCTGTCGGGGAAGCAATTATTGCCATTAGCATCTTGCATTTCCCATACACAGTTATAGGCACCTTCTATGCCACGGGAGTCAACTCCCGTGGCAATTTTTATATATTCTAGCGGCTTAACTTCGGGAATGTCGATTGTGAGCGAGTCAATTTGCGGCTTTATTTCTCCTTGATTAACGCATACCAGTTTTCTCCCACTCCAAAGGCATCGCCCACGGTTTTGAATACTCCATTGATGAGCGAATTTCTGATAGCAACCGACCGCATGGAATTTGCTGTGCTGTTCGACCCATAGATCATCGCTTTCATATAGACGCTTTGAAATCTCATAGTGGGCAGCAGCCTCGTTTATAACCGCCTTCTCGTATGCATCTGCAACAACACAATCAATGTCATCTTCTTTGCTATTTATAAACGCCGCAACCTGTCGAGCCATTGCAATGCCGAGAAATGTTTCGCTTCTTTCCAAATTTGTCGGAACTGCAAAAGCATCACACAACACTGAAACACATTCTGCTTTTATGTGGCTTTCGTAATAATCTGCAATTTTCAGTTCATCAACAGGCCTCGGAAAATGCTTTTTCATATTAGCGTTGAGATTTTTTGATGTGCCATTGTATACGGCTTTCAAATAATCATCGGAATATTCACGAGTAATCCCCGCCGATTTAAATACGCCCTTCAAATATTGCGCTTGCGAGGAACACGAAAACCAACTCGGTTGTCCAATCCCACAAAACTCCGAAAATGTCATTGAGTCACCACCTTTTCAAAAGAACCATCAAAAAGAACCAAAGAACCTCAATGTATCCTATCGCGCCATATTCCAATCGCAAATACGCCCAAGTATCATATGAGTGGTGATGGGAAACGCCGTAGAAAGAAATCTCGAGGGTTCTGAAAGCTACCCAAAACGGCTCTAAACAGTTTTCACATTATATTATAGCATGACAATGTGAAAAAATCAACGCCACGCACGCGTTAACCGGCACAAATCCACGATAACTCACTTTCGTGGAAATCAACCAGCGGTGATTAGGTACATTCACTGGCCATGAATGATTCAGTGCCTAACTCTCTATAAATTGCAGCCGACTATCTGAATTGGAACGCTGACTCGAAAAGGAGGTACAAGCAATGACAAAATCAGAGCGTAAGAACTGGATCATAAACATTGAAAATGCCGCCGCTGCCATCAGTGCTCAAGTCGGACAGGCAGTTGTAGATTCTGTTTTCCAGCGATACGGTACGCAAAGCGTTTGGAATTTAAATTCTAGTGATCTGCCTGATGTATTCAGCGAGCTGTATGCCATCGAAGCTGATCTTGATTAAAGCCAACAATCGTCCCGAACACGACGCTAAACTGCTCACCACCAGATAACGCATCGACCGATCAACGATGGCTCAACGGTATCTGGTGGACAAGTAAATATCACGGCTGCCCATTGAGCGGGTTAGCCGCAATCCGAAACGGAGTGATTCGTTAGGACTGCGGTTCTTTCACTGCACCCAAAGCAGCTGTGCCGAATTCCTCCGTTTCGAGAAATCAAAACGGAGGAATTTTTATGAAAATCAAATACGCATTTTTGGATGGAACGATGACGGAGGTCGAGGTTTCTGATGAAATCGGTGCCGTTATCATCGAAAGCCGCAAGGCTGAGCACGCACAGGACGAGCGCCACCGCTACCACTGCTACTCCTACGATGCCATCGACTACGAAGGTGAGGAGTACGGCGCTTGCGACGAGTATGCCGTGGAGGACGATTCGGAGGAACAGGCCGTGCGCATTCAGGACGCCTTCTCTCATCTGACTGCTACCCAACAGCGCCGCCTGCGACTTTACGCAAGCGGTAAGACATTACGGGAAATTGCGGTCATTGAAGAGGCCAGTTTTCAGTCGGTATCCGAGTCGATCGAAGCCGGCAGAAAAAAGTTTTTGAAATTTTTCCTGCAAACGCCCTGACAAATCCCCATTTTTTCTGGGTACTCCGGAAGGCAGAAAAAACAAGCCTTTCGGAAAGGAAGGTGTCCCATGAGACACAAATTATGTATCCGTGTTTTGGGCAAGCCGAAGAACGGCGGCGTAGTTGCCTGTCGAACGGTCAGTCTCCGTGAGAAACTGCTCACTCTGCTTCTGGGGCCGAAACAGCAGGTCATGGTGCTGGTTCCCGGAAATTCCGTGGAGTCCATTGCCATCACCGAGTTACCGAATGGAGGTGCTGTACATGAGTAAGGTAAAGCTGCTTCTCAATGTGACTTCCGATCTTCGCTCCCTGGCGGACAGCGTTCAGGCTGTGGCAGATGCCATGATGCAGAATGAGCCGACTGTCGATGCGGAGCCGAAAGCGGAAGTACCCGCACTGGCCCCTAAGAAGGAGATATCCATGGAGGAGGTCAGAGCCATTCTCGGCGAAAAGAGCCACAACGGCTTCACCGAAGAAATTCGGGCACTGCTTCTGAAATATGGCGCACCGAAGCTCTCCGGCATCGACCCGAAGTACTATGAGGCGCTCCTCAAGGATGTGGAGGTACTGAAAGATGCCACCTAATCGTCACGCAGTCCTCTCAGCATCCTCTTCTCATCGGTGGCTGCACTGCAACCCCTCCGCACGACTGGAGCAGGAATTTGAGGATCACGAAACAGATGCCGCCGCAGAAGGTACCGCCGCCCATGCTCTTGCGGAACACAAACTCCGCAAGGCACTGAAAATGCGTTCCCGCAAGCCGGTCAGCAAATATGACTCGGATGAGATGGACGCTTACACGGACGGCTATGTGGAGTTTGTCCTGGAAGCTCTGGAGGAAGCCAAGCAGCTTTGCTCCGACCCGAAGGTCCTCATCGAGCAGCGTCTGGACTTCTCCTGCTATGTGCCGGACGGCTTCGGCACCGGCGACTGCTTCATCGTGGCGGACAAGCTCCTGCACATCATTGATCTGAAATACGGACAAGGAGTGCTGGTGGATGCCACGGAGAATCCGCAGATGATGCTGTATGCCCTCGGTGCCTTGCGCATCTTCGACTGTCTTTACGACATCGAGACGGTTTCTATGACCATCTACCAGCCACGCCGCGAGAACGTCAGCACCTGGACCATTTCCGTGAAGGAACTGGACGATTGGGCGGAACAGACGCTCAAACCCAAGGCAGAGCTTGCCTACAAGGGCGAAGGCGATTATTGCCCCGGCGCATGGTGCCAGTTCTGCAAGGCGGCGGTCAAGTGCCGTGCCAGAGCCGAAGCCAAGCTGGAACTTGCAAAATATGAGTTTGCCCAACCGCCGCTGCTCACCGATGCGGAAATCGGAGACATTCTCGGAAAACTGGACGACCTCA
>DAWDUP010000006.1:33742-35362 GCA_052346825.1 Candidatus Fimivicinus sp.
CCAAATGGGCAAATGAGATCATCGCCTATGCCCAGGATGCGGCAGTCAACCACGGCAAAGAGTGGCCCGGCTACAAGCTGGTAGAAAGCCGTACCAACCGCAAATACGCAAATGAGGATGCTGTGGTCGAAGCCGCTCATGCCGCCGGATATACCGACATCTTTAAGAAATCCCTTATTCCCATCACTGAGATGGAGAAGCTCATGGGCAAAAAGACCTTTGCCAAAATTCTCGGCAGTCTGGTCGTAAAGCCCACAGGCAAGCCGACCCTCGTTCCTGCATCTGACAGGCGTCCGGCGATCACTTTGGCAGGTGCAAAACAAGACTTTAATGACTACAAAGGAGATTGATTTTTATGGCTAACAAGATGAATTCTACGAAGGTTGTGACCGGCGTTGTCCGCCTGTCCTACGCAAATGTGTGGGAGCCTGCCTCTATCAACGGTAGTAACCCCAAGTATTCCGTGTCCCTCATTATCCCCAAGTCTGACACCAAGACCCTTGATGCGATCAATGCTGCCGTGGATGCGGCAATCAAGGACGGTGCTGCCAAGTTCGGCGGAAAGATTCCCAACAGGGCCGCTTTGAAGCTGCCTCTTCGTGACGGCGATACCGAGCGTGACGATGAAGCCTACAAGAACAGTTTTTTCGTGAACGCCAACAGCACCACCGCTCCTCAGATCGTTGACCGCAGCGTTCAGCCCATTCTCGACCGTGCAGAAGTGTACTCCGGCTGCTATGCCCGTGTGTCCATCAACTTCTACGCTTTTAACTCTAACGGCAACCGCGGTATCGCCTGCGGCCTGGGTAACATCCAGAAGGTCCGTGACGGTGAACCGCTCGGTGGTAAGACCTCTGCGGCTGACGATTTCGCCACTGACCTGAATGATGACTTCCTGTCCTGAGAAAGGTGCGGTGAACAGCTATGACAGAACTGCAGAACATGATGCTCTCCGTGTGCTTCGGAGGCATGGTCGGCTTCTTTATCGCAGAAATCGGCATCCTTCTTTACGACCTGGTATCGTACATCCGCAGAAAACATCGTGAACGCAAGGAAGCGAAGGCTGAGAAGCAGCAGAGCAAGTAATCGGGACGGGCGGCAGAGTTTACCGCTTTGCCGCCCCTTTTCCCTTGGGAGGAACTATGAAAACACTCAGTATCGACATTGAAACCTATTCTTCGGAGAATTTGACCAAGTGCGGTGTGTATCGCTATGCAGAATCCCCGGATTTTGAGGTGCTGCTGTTCGGCTATTCGGCGGATGGTGCTCCTGTTGAAGTCGTTGATCTCGCTGTAGGAGAAACGCTTCCTGCCGAAATCCGCTCTGCACTTACTGACCCCACCATTACAAAATGGGCGTTCAATGCACAGTTTGAGCGTGTGTGCTTGTCCCGTTTCCTTGGCTATCCGACCGGGCAATATCTCGACCCGGCTTCTTGGCACTGCACGATGGTCTGGGCAGCAACGCTGGGGCTTCCCCTCTCGTTGGAAGGCGTCGGTGCCGTATTGGGATTGGAAAAGCAGAAGCTGAAGGAAGGCAAAGACCTCATCCGCTATTTCTGCACCCCGGCAAAAGCAAGAGACGGTACACTGTCAGCGCCAGTGATAAAAAGTAAGAAAA
>DAWDUP010000007.1:0-5423 GCA_052346825.1 Candidatus Fimivicinus sp.
GCTTTGGCGTGATGAGCATCCCCACGCTTATGCTCTTCCGGGGCGGTAAACCGGTTTTCTCCTCTGTGGGCGTCAAGCCGAAGCACGCGCTGGAGGCAATGCTAAAATAAAAAACGCATCCGTTTTGGGACTACATGACCTGCCGCAGCAAAGCCTGCGGAGATGAGAGAGTGAGGGGTTGCTGCGGCAGCCCCTTCTTAAATATAGCACCGGTGAACAGGGGCTACAACGGTTGGTTTTGCGGGCGATGCGAGGGCCTCTGCCGGGCGCGCTATTTTTCCTTACCGATGCTAAATACAGTCAGAGCCTCAAACGACAAAGAGAGGAGTCTTCCAATCAGAGCTCTTCTCTCTTTCTGTCCATTTGCGAAAACGTTTTCGCTTTTTCTTGACACGTCTCCGCGACGCTCCTATACTGGAAATATCAAATGGAAAGGGAGGGCCCATGATGGCAGAAAAGCAGGCTCCGTTGACCCTGACGGTCATTTCCGATCTTCATTATTACTCCAAAAAGACCGGCGTTTCCGGCAAAGCGTACGAGGTCGCCAATGCCAAAAGCCAGAAGCTGCTCGCAGACTGCCCCGAGGTGCTGGAGGCTGCCTTCCGCCAGATCGCAAAGGACGGTCGCAGCGATATCGTGCTGGTCTCCGGCGATACGACAAATAACGGGGAGGTGGAGAGCCACCGCGAATGCGTCGCCCTGCTGCATGAGCTGAAGGCGGCAGGCAAGCGCGTCTATGTCCTCACTGCTACGCACGATTATCAGGATTCCGGCGAGACGGACGGCTATGCAGGCGATCAAAAGGTCAAGGTGCCAGCCCTGCGCCGGGAGGAGCTCTGGGAGCTATACCGCCCCTTCGGCCCGGACGAGGCGATCGCCGTGCACCGGGAGAGCATGAGCTACATTGTCCAGCTTGCGGATGGCTATCGGCTATTTGCGCTCAACGACGATTCCAACGGCGCGGGCAAAAGCGGCTTTTCGGACGAGTGCTTTCAGTGGATCACAGAGCAGGTTCAGCAGGCGAAGGCCGACGGGCAGTTTATGATCGCCATGACGCACCATCCGCTGTTGTCTCCGTCTCCGTTTTATTCCATCATCGGGGCGAGGGATATGCTTGGCGATCATGAGAAGCGCGTGCAGCAGTTTGCGGACATGGGTATTCCGTTTATGCTCACAGGACATACGCACATTCAGGACGTCTCCTATGCCTTCAGTGAAAACGGCAATCTCTTTTACGATCTGAGCACGCCCGCCCTGTGTGGTTATCCGGGGACGATCCGGATGCTGACCTGCGATCCGGTGGCAGAGGAGATACGGTTTTCCTCCAATTTTATTACAGAAACGGTATCGATTGGTCTAAAAGGAAGAACGCTGCAGGAGCATCTGGGCGACCAGTTTATCGGCATGATCCGCGAGGTGATTCTGGCGGCTGGGACGAATATCGACCGCTTTGCAAATATGGCCACTGCCTTCAGCGTCAAGAAGAAGCTGAGTTACCGGATCGGATGGCTGATCAAGGGCCCGGCCAAATTCCTCGCCTGCCTGAAAATCGGGACAGTAGGGAACTGGACGCGTGCAGAAACTGGCCTCTCCAAAGCGGACTATGCGGCGATCAAGGATGAAAAGGCGCTCGATTTCATGATCTCACTGGTGCTTGGCCTTTATGGGGGCGACGCGCCCTATACACCCGACACGCCGTATTATAAAATCACATGCGGCATGCTGAATATCATTGATTCGGTTCTCCGTATCTTACATATCCGACTCGGCAAGCTGATCAGGGGCGTGGACAGTGTACGTTCCCTGGTGGAGCCGCTGCTGTATAATGCCGGTATCTGCGATGAAAAGGCGATTCTGCCAATTTATCCGGCGGCCGCAGCAGGGGAGAAGGAGGCGGTCGAGGCGCGTGAAGCGGCGAAACGGGCGCGTCCACTGCCAGTGCCGGAGCAGCAGCCGGATCCCGTCCGTCCCAGCCGCAAGGGGCTGCCGATCGTGATCCTTGTGGTTCTCTGTTTTTTGATTCTGCTTCCATTTTTGATTGTTGCGCTGCCAATTGGCTTTTTGGTCAATCAGATCCGGTTTGCCAAGAGGATGAACGAATAGGCATCCATTACAGACGCTGATGCAAAAATCCCTTCTCAGAATAAGTGAGAAGGGATTTTTTGGTATAATTTTAATGTGACATATAAGCACATTAATAATTTTGATTACCAAATATAATAAAAAATAAAATATTATTTATGTTAGGATTGACAAAAATTATCGTATTCATTTAATATAATAGACAATTTGGACAATTTGTAAGGGGGGAACGAAGGAGATATGAATATCAAAGACATGGCGGTAGGCGTTGTGAAGGAGGTTACATCCCACTGGAGCAAGCCGGGCAAGGGAAAATTCGTATCCTACAAGGAAGTTCTGAACCTCGGCCTCGGCGGGATGGGTCAGCAGTTCGTTATGATCATGACCGCGTATCTGGGCCTGTCCGCAGGCAATACGCTGCTCGGCTCTACGCTTGGCCTGCGGCCGATGCACCTGCAGTATATGGCGATGGTGCAAACGGTGCTGGGCGTTTTTTTCTGTATTCTGCGCGGAAAAATCGTGGATAATACGCGCACGCGCTATGGGCGGTTCCGCCCATATATCGCGCTGATGGGCTTCCCGATCGTGCTGCTCACAGCGATTTTCATCTTTCTGCCGTTTGAAACGATGAGCTACACGAGCAAGCTGATCGCAACCTTTGCGTTTGCGATTACGGTCAGCATGGTGTCGCCTCTGTTCACGGATACCTATAGTGAGCTGCAAACCGTGATCACGCCGAATTCTGAGGAACGGACGAATGTGCTGGCGATCAACTCCTTGATCTATTCTTTTGCTCCGACGGTGGCCTATTTCATCATCCCGTTGCTCTCCCAGCTGACCGGAGGTTATACAGATATTCGGACGTATCGCTATATCATCGTCCCCATGGCGGTGCTAGGCGTCAGCCTCAACCTCTTTACCGCCTTCGGCTGCAAGGAGCGTGTCGTCACCTCGCAGAGCTACGTGCAGAAGGTCGGTGTGCTTGAGGGCGTGAAGGAGATTTATAAAAATAAACACTGGTGGCTGCGCACTGTTGCCAGGTGGATCGGCTTCCTGGAGGGTGCCTGCGGCGTAATTTTTGGCTGGATTTATATTTATGGAACGCAGGATATGACGACCTATGCGCTCCTAAACACCGTGCTTGGAAGCGCTTCAGGTATTGCAATGGTGATTACGCCGGCTTTAATGAAACGGCTTGGAAATCGTACGCTGCTTTTGGCGCATAACAGCTTAAATGTTCTTTTTGTTACGATGATGACATTTACCTTCCGGATTCCACTGCTATTCTTTATTTTCTTGTATTTAAATTCGCTCGTGAATGCACTGTCGATCGTATACAATCAGGCAATGCACTCAGAGGTAAAGGATTACCAGCAGTATATCAGCGGAAAGCGTATGGATTTCATGTTTGGTGTTGCGGACCTGATTGGCACACCGGTTACAATGGTTACCGGTATGGTAATCCCATATGTATACGAATGCATGGGGTTGACGACCAATTATGATATCCTGTACGATCCGAGTGTACGCAACACGATGTTTTATATTCTATGCGTGCTCTCCATCATTGGCGCGATTTTGAACTTGATCCCGTTCTCTTTTTACAGCCTGTCGCGTGAAAAACACCGTAATATCATCAAGGTGCTGCGTTACCGCGCTCTGTTTGACGATTATGAAAACGATTGCCTGAATGCGGAAGAGATCGTCCTTGCCATCGACGGAATCCGGGAGGGCTATGAGATCCTCAATGCGCCGATGCCCAATCTGAAAGCGCTGAAGGCGCAGGTCAAAGAGGCAAAAGCGCTGCCTGCGGCAACGCTGGAGACAAAGGCTGCGCGTAATAAGGCTATCCGTGCGGCACGCAAGGGTGTGCAGGCGGGGAAAAAGCTGATTGAGCAGAAAGGCGCCGTGTCGATTCTGATCGACGAGCTGACAAAGTTCCAAAAGCCGGAAAATATCCGCCGGGTGCAGCGTGCGAAGGATCTTGTTGCGATCGGACTGGCACACCTGAGCGGCATCAATCCCTCCGTTTTGGATGAGGCGAAAGCGCTGCCCTCTGCCACCAAAGAGGAAAAGGCGCTGAAAAACGATGAAGTGAAGCACGCAAAAGCCATGCTGAAAATGGCGAAGAAAATCCGCAAAAATTATCCGGACGGCATTCGCGAGCCTGACCCGGAAACACTGCGCAAGGCGCTCGATATGCCTTACGCAACGAGGGAAGAGAGCCGTGCCCGTGCCAAAGCCGTAAAGGCGGCGGAAAAGGAAATCCAGCTCTTCCACACGACGTTGAAGCCCTATCAGGATGCACAGAAGCTTGTGCGCGACGAGCGGGTCAGCCGCACGATATATCCGGAAATCGAGAAGATGTATGACAGTGCGCGCGCCGAGGTAGAGCAGATGGAGCAGAAAGTGCAGAAAGAAACGGCTGCCGCCGGGAGGGAGAAATAACGATGAAGAAAAGAACAATCAGGGCATTTTCCCTGCTCCTGGCCGCTGCCCTTTTGACCACAGGCCTGACGGGATGCACAAAGAAGCTGGAAGAAATTGAGATTCGAAAAGCATATGAGATGGCGGTTCGGAATTCCCTGGATGCGGATATTTACTATTGGAAGGAAACGAAACTGCAGGGGAAGCATACGGAATACTGCCAGGTCAATGTTTTCGCCGGGCTGGGGAGCGATTACGAGCCCTTGCGGGATGACAATGACGCCTATTCGGATTATAAGATCAGCCTGCAGCAGACCAGCAGCCAGCCCAAAAAAGCGGTCCAGATCTACTGCGGCCTCTCGCAGGGCAAGGATAAGGACGATGAGGCGAAAGCATATTTGTTCACACAGTCTTCTGAAGAAGATAAAATTGTAAGCTGCACGAAGCAGCCGATGACGGCGCAGGAATATTATCACAGCGAAGCGTTCGCGCCGTATCTGCTCTCCTCGCGCATTGCAGAGCTGAGGGAACTGACGGTGGACGACATGGACTTCAGCATCAAGGATGGGCAGGCGGAGCAGAAGGTGAATGTGACGGAGCTGAGCTTCAAGCCTACAGATGCATATCTTGCCCGCTATGAGCAGAAATACGGCAAAAAATCGCTGTTCGATGGCGCCAAGAAGGTATCCATCGAGATCGCCTATGACAGGATCGCGCATATCATCGTCTATACAGATGAGAAGCTGGACAGCAACATGTCCGTCGAAATCGAACAGTATAAATTTGAAGTCGTTTATTTTGGGCCGAAATTCGACGTTCCGGTTTATAATAAAAAGGTCAAGGACGATAGCACGAAGAAGGAGTTTGACTGGGTGGACGCCGTGTAAATGATTCCGTACGCCCGTGGTGGTATG
>DAWDUP010000007.1:5433-15068 GCA_052346825.1 Candidatus Fimivicinus sp.
TATGCCCTTTAAAATAGAGCGTTCGGCAAAATACGATTGCGGTGCAATGATTCTTCCGTCAGCTCCAAAAAACGCGCCACCATTTGATGGCTGACAGCCAAATGGTAGCGCGTTTTGAGATTCTGTTCCATAAAGCGATGTTTCTCCGCCGATTTTAACTCCCGCTTTTGGTGGTTTCACTGCCGCCGAGATTGCCGAGAATCCCGCTGACTTCGTCTAAAATATTGCCTGCATCCGGCTTTTCCCCATTTTCCTTCGCATCCACCAATCCGGAAATAAACTGCGCAATATCGATTCCCATTGCGTCCGCATCAATGCCGTTTTTCAAAAGAAAATTCTTGATCTCTCCGATATTGGATATGGAAAGGGAGCCATTAAAGCCGCTGAGCAGTTTGGACAGATCAGCGTTGCTGGGCTTCTTGGCTGTGGGGGCTTTTGTAGTGGAGGAAGATCCCGAACCGCCGTACGGAGCAGCCGTGGGCAGCCTGTTGGCCGCCTGATAGCCGCCCAGATAGGAATTGCCGCTGCCTATGTAACTGCCGCTGCCGGAAGAGGACTTGCTCGTTTGCGTATTTTCTGCGGTGGTAGAGGGCGACGAAATTCCATCGAACGTATATTGCTCCACGGTCATATTCTGCCCGACCGTAGGCTGATCGTTTTTCTTCTCGTCCTTGGAGCAGCCCAGGAAAGAGACTGCCAATATCAGGGCGAGGAGTAGGGGAACAATTTTCCATCCATTTTTTTTCATGGTGATAACCATCCTTTCCATAATACCTTTGAATTTCGGGTGGTCTGGCAAAGCCGGGTTTCATAAAAATTCGGTTATAAAGCTTTCCCTGAACCCTTTTCAATCTCTGCGTTTTGGTCTTCATATTTTTGAATCATCAGCTTGGCGGCCTTATAGATGTCTCCACAGCCCAGCGTGATGACCAGATCGCCTTCCTGCGCATGGTCAACCACATATTGTGCAACCTCGTCAAATGTGTGAAACCAAACGCTGCCGGGGATTTTTGCCGCGAGCTGGGCGGTATACACATTGTAAGTGTTGCGCTCGCGGGAGCCCATGATTTCCGTCATGACAACGTGATCCGCCTTGCTGAGCACTTGTGCAAAATCATCCATCAGCAGATAGGTGCGGGAATAGGTGAAGGGCTGGAACACAGCCCATACCGCATGATACCCCATTTTCAGCGCCGCTTCAAGCGTGACGCGAAGCTCCGCGGGATGATGAGCGTAGTCGTCTGCAATCGTGACGCCGTTGCAAATGGCCAGCTTTTCAAAGCGGCGCCCTGCGCCGTGGAAGCTTTCGAGGCCCTTGATGCATTGCGCAAGGTCTGCGCCAGCATGGACGGCGGCTGCGATAGCCGCAAGGGAATTAGGAACGTTATGCATACCGGGGACGTCGAGACGGACATGTCCGGCCAGTTTTCCTTGATAGAGGATATCGTATTCCGGAAAAGCACCGCGGTGCATTTGGATATTCGCGGCGCTGTAATCATTGCTGCTTTCAAGGCCGAAGGTAATGACTTCTTTTTGGACCAGCAGATCTTTGACCGCCTGACGGGTATTCTCATCGTCTCCGTTGATAATCAGCGTGTGGGCCATGGAGGCAAACTGATGGAAGGAACGGATGATATTGTCAAGCGTTTTAAAATAATCGAGGTGATCCTCGTCGATATTCAGAATAACGGCGACATCTGGCGAAAGACTTAGGAAGGTATCCGCAAATTCGCAGGCCTCACAGACCAGCGTATCGCTGTGGCCAACGCGGCCGTGGCTGTCGATTAGCGGGAGCCGGCCGCCGATCACGGCCGAGGGATCGAGCTGAGCCATGATGAGGATTTGCGCCAGCATGGAGGTGACGGTGGTCTTTCCATGCGTACCGCAAACGCCGATGCAGTTTGGATACATGCGCGTTACCGCGCCGAACAGCTTGGCGCGTTCAAAGGTGGGAATTCCCATCTCCTTCGCCGCACAAAGCTCTGGGTTATCATCGAGTAAAGCTGCAGTATAGACCACCATCCCGGCATTACCGATATTTTCCGGGCGGTGCCCCATAGAGATCGGAACGCCGAGAGAGCGAAGCTTGACCAGATTATCGCTTTCATTGTTATCAGATCCAGTCAGGGAATAACCCTCTTTCAGAAGAATCTCGGCGAGCGGGCACATGCCGGCACCGCCGATGCCGATCATATGAATTTTTTTAACCTTTTTCAAAAGCTCGTCAATTTCGTACAATACTGCCACCTCAATCTCTTTTAGAAAGCGGAAGGTCCCCTCTGATCCGGTTTATTTCTGAAGAGAACCTCCGCCAATATGTATCAAATACGATAGAATGCCCTTTATTACGAAGCAAAGCCGGCTGTAAGCGCTTAAAATTTAGGAGGTTTTCAAATGCACCCCGAATAGCTCTTTTATTATATTGCATCTTCGTGCGGAAATAAACACTTTTTCAAAAATAACAGAAATTCGGTAAAAAGTCCGTCTGATCTGAATAGATAAGAAGCCCCGTGGCCTATTGCATGGGATGATCGCTCTGCAACAGGACGGGGCGTGTGAGAAGAAAAAGGGCACGGACCGCGCAGATTAGCGCCGGCAAGGCTTATCAAAGCTGGGGTTGAAGGCATAGAAGTTTTTGGAATTGAGCTTATCAGTGGCAAGCCGCAGGCCCTCACCAAATCGCTGATAGTGGACGATCTCACGTGCGCGCAGGAATTTGATTGGATCGCGAACGTCCGGGTCATCGACGAGGCGCAGGATGTTGTCATAGGTCGTCCGGGCCTTCTGCTCTGCTGCGAGGTCTTCATGAAGGTCAGTAATCATATCGCCCTTGCTTTGCATATAGGCGGCCGTATATGGCACGCCCGCGGCAGAGGAGGGATATACCCCGGTGGTATGATCGACAAAATATGTGTCAAAGCCGCTCTTTTTAATTTCTTCGTCGCTCAGGGAGCGGGTCAACTGGTGGACAATGGCGCCGATCATTTCGAGGTGTGCCAGCTCTTCCGTACCGATATCGGTCAGCAATCCTTTCAATTCCGCGTAAGGCATCGAATAGCGTTGCGATAGGTAGCGTAGGGACGCACCGAGCTCACCGTCCCCGATGCTGATTTTATAATGTTGCGCGTGGAGATAGATGGGGATATTTGCAAAAATAATATTTATCATTTTGCCTTCAATCTAACTGAAATAGATATAAATGTTATAAAAAAGGCCAATATTATTCTATATAGAAATATTAATTTGCACTTTTTGAGGATTTTTTCTTGACTTTATTCATACTGTAAACTATAATAACAACAAAGAACAGACTAATTAAATAGGCTTGTCTGTTAAGAATTTGTTCGTTTCATACATGAGTGAAGGGGAAAAGTTAGATGGGTTATACCGCACAGGGGCTGAGCAATTATACAAAGACCTACAGCAATAAACGGACAGGCTTTTCAGTCGGCTATTATACAGTTTCGCAGGTGAAGGCGCTCTATCCGCACAATGATTACCGTGTAGTCGGGCAGGTCGGCGCGGGCGTGAAAAAGAATGCGCCGGATACCTTATCTTATAATGGTAAAACAGAGCCCATGGCTACATACAAAAAAAATCCGCTGCACCGTACGGCAGGCTATATCAGCTGTGGGGAAAATCAGTTCATCGCGGTCAAGAAAAATATTATCTGGTTGTGGATTTTGCTGCTGGTTCTTTTGCTGGCATTGATCTTTGGCATCCAATATGCGGTGAAGCACTGGGACGAGATGTTCCCGGATACTCCAGCAGTGGCCAGCACGGATCCCAAAGGGCAAGTGGATCAGAATATCGTGGAGGGTGATATCACACTGAGCACGGTCAAAAAGATCCAGACCAAAGGCAAAACGATTGAGTTGCCTGGCATTACCACGATGGATTTCAAAGCAGGGCAGACGGAGCAGGAATTCATTCTGCGCAACCCGGAGAAGAATCCGTGTTACTTCAAGTTTCAAATTATTTTGGATCGTACAGGTGAAATCATCTATGAGTCGAACCTGGTTCCTCCGGGCTACGCAATTTCAAAGTTCCATTTAAAGCGTGCACTGGATGCAGGAAATTATAAGGCTACGGTCAAATATTTAACATATTCATTCGATTCAGAACAAAATCCGCTCAACAAGGGTCAGGTAAAAACGACGATCAATGTAAAATAGACCTATGGTTCAGGATAGCTCAGACGTTCCCAAGGAGAAGAAATTTATGAATGGGGGTCATTCGGCAATGAAACAAAGGACGAAATACAGCAAACGCTTCCTCGCAGTCCTGCTCGCGATGCTGATGCTGCTTGCGGCGGCTCAGCCAGTATCGTTCGTGGCTGCGGCGGCGGGGAATGATCCGGATCCGGTGTTCGGTGATGGTGTGGTAAGCGCTTATTGGGATGGTGAAACCATCCGTCTGGAGTTTCCGCGTGCAGAAAGCAATAACGGTACAATTCGGTATTATGCCGACCTGATTGATCTGGATTTCATTGATCCAACCGAGACGCATCTGCGCAAGGTTGTCCGGGCGGGGATTTCCCTGTCGAATGAAGTGATGACCATAGCAGAAAACGGTCAAATCTCCGCCGTGATTCAGAGGGATGCTTTACAGGGCGTTGACGTTTCCCACAGGATTAATGTTGCCATCACTGCCGTCAATGCGGCGGGCTGGCGCTCGCAGCCGATCCATGCAGTGGTAGGTGACGCGGTGCGTGTGCCAGCAGCAAATGCAACGCCGGCCAGTGGATTGCTTTGGAAAGAATTTACGAGCTTTGATGATGACTGGGGCAATGAGAACGATGCCAACATGTACGGCTCAATTGAGGGGCCGGGCATGAATTTCGACGGTGTATATGGTCCAGGAAGTAATAAAGATCGATATCGGGATCCCGGCTATGCAGATGAGACCTCTACTGATAAATATGGGAGCGCTGCCTATCGTTTTTATATCACACACCCGGAAGCGAACGATAGCGCTGATATTCGTTGGGAGAAGTCCTCTGGGAAAAATGGTGCGTGGGGCGGACCTGGCCAGCAAGGCTGGGATGATCTATATAATTATATTGGCGCAAAAGAGCTCTGGCTCTGGGTCGATATGACCAATGTCCGTTTTAACAAGCTTTCTTTCCAGGTGCGTCCAAACGATGGCGGGGTTTTAGATAGAAAAAGTAATGTCTTTGAAGCAACAGATGATAGCCGTGTTGTATTTGGAAAATATGAGTATAGCACAGTCAACTATTATGAACAGACGCATCAAGAAGCCGAAATCCAATACGTTAACAGTGATGGCATGTGGGATACATTGACCACTGTAGACGGATATCTGAGAGATTTTGGAAACTATCGCGGTTTTTTGCGGATTCCTGTTGGCCAGTTATATGGGCAATCTTATAATGGATATTATAACAATCAGAAAACCACGGGAGATCCCGATAAGGATAAGGCTTTTGTAGAGGATGAGAGTCTATCTCGTACTGAGTGGAAGCCTTTGAACCAAGCCTCGCTTAGATATGTAAATTTTGAAAACGATACACAGGGAATATCGGATGCCCTCAACTACATCACCTCTGTCGGTTTCACTTGGCAAGGTGCTACCGCCGATAGCAAGGATCAGCCATTCTATATTGATAAAATCGGTTTCGTTGGCGATACGGGGAACATAACAAGCGGAAATCGCGTTGGCAGCCTGCCGTACAGCACGAACGAACAGGATGCTTTCGCGCGCTTGATAGCAGAAAATTTGCCGGATCATGTGAATGCGGTGAATCTATCTCACCGGCAGGTTATCAGCGATCTGATGAATATCGCCCAAACCTCTCCGGTAACAGCGACGCAGCAGCTGCTTGATGCGAATGATCGGCTGCAAACATTATTAAAGGATGTCGGGGAAACACCTCTGCCGAAATGGCTGGAGCAGCAGGTGGCATCTTTGCCAGAGGTGCCGGAAGAGGCTGCCTTGACACCGCTGTTTGAGCTTTATTTAACTTTCACGATTGATCAATTGGAGCAGCTGGGTGCAGCGGCAGAGAAAAGGCTGCTCGAAGCTTATAATGCGGCTACAGAGAAAACGTATTTCCCGGATGCATTGGCTCATCTCAAATTTACACCGTTTAATACCTTTGAGCAGAAAGATAATTATCAGATCGGCGATAAATCCTATCATATGTATGAAAATACGGGTCCGAATGGCAGCAGCATTTGGCAGCAAAGCCCCAATTATACGGATACTCAGGTGAAAAACTCTTGGGAAAGCACAAGAAAGTTAACGGCATATAGCCTGAACAATACGAGCGGTAACCCCCTTCTGTATACCTTTGGATTAGGCAGCGCTTTGATTGGGAACAATGGCTTTATGAATTCCCAGTCCGTGGATACCCGCCTAAACCGTGGGCGGGCGGTCAGCGATACGGAAAGGTATCGTATCACCTTCCCATATCAGGGAAAGGCGGCCTCATCATGGGATGATATCGCATCCTGTTCCATCAACGGTGCGACAGATCTGATGTTTTATGTGGATTTCTCTGATATCACAGCAGTGCGTAAACTTTGGGTTAGTCTGGTTGGTAGCGACGGCCTCACCTATTCACACGATTTCCAATCTCAGCCCCTGAGATATGAACGTCTGGCAGTAGGCGCAACGCAATGGGAACCGGTCACTGTATCTGAAGGCGAAGCGGATGATGGATGCCTGATGAATGAAATGGCCGGCTTTAAAGGATTTATTAAAATCCCACTCAGCTATTTTTATGCTGATACCAAAGTGCCAACTGAAAGCCCGAGGGATGATGTGAAACGCCTGGTTACGGATGGTACAGTGGGAATTAAGCAAATGCGTGTGCAATATACAGCGACGGATGCGGGTGCAAAGCAGAATGTTGGCTCCCATCTCATTTTTGATATGTTTGGCTTTGTTGGCGAGAATATGGCTGCAGACACTTTTGTGGATCAGTATTTCTCACCTGTTGAAACGGGGACTTTCGAAGCCGAAACTCTTGAGGCCGTTCAAAATCAGTTAAATGCCCTCTATACCACTGCTCAGCCGCTGGACGTTTCGCAGAGCCCGGTCTCCTTGTTAGCTTATGACTCCGATGCAACCTTTGCTTTTGTGCAGGCATACAACTCGCTGAGTATAGTAGATAAAGCGGCATTGAATGAGCAGAATCCGGACAAGGTTGCCCAGATTCTCGCGGTTCGTACGAATTGGGAAAACAGGACGCTGAATGGCAGTACGGTTCCCGGAAAATTGAAAACATATGTTGAGAATACCAATGGGAATACAGAGACTGTGAAGAGCAAATTCAGCACAAAAACATCTTTGTCCTTGGATGAAATCGGCGCGATCAACACTTCTCTCAATACGTTTGACGACTATCCTGTGAAATATCAGAACATAAAGCAGACCTACTGGGCCGATCGTAATCTCAATGCGGTTTATCCGAATTTCACAATAACAACACCTTCCACGGAAACAGCACCTGTGGCAGAGCTGACGTTACAGGGAGATCAGTATACTGGTGGGGTGCCTCTCAGCTATTACTGCGCGGCAGATGCAAAACACAGCATTGGACTGGAGGTTCCTTCAACGGCTACATTAACGGCAGAGGATGGAACGGAGGAAACAGTTCTTGTTTCCATAGCGAACACCACTGTATTCCCGACAGCGCCCGGTACGATGCAGCTCACCCTATCTGTAAAAGAAACAGAGGTTCCGCATGCGGCGACGTATACCGGAACATTTGTGATAAAGGTGAAGACCCCTGCTCCGGATCTTCAAAATGCTCAGGATAGCAATTTAGATCAGGTGAATGACCCCGCGCAGTATCGGATGCAGACTTATACGGTTCATGTGAGGCTGGTAAGCGACCCCTCCTATACGGTGGTGATACCGGCGGATACCAGTATCGAGTGGTTTACCACCTCGGCGGTGCCTGTGGGAGAGGGCGTACAGGTAGAAGATGTAAAGATTCCCTCCAGTGCGTCGATTCAAGTCGGTGTGTCTGCTGAGAAATATGCAATGGAGAAGAACGGGAATTCGATACCGTATCTATTGAATAATGGAAATAAAGCGCTATCCCATACCTTTACATTGGCCGATCAGACGCCTTTCCAGTTAGAGATTCTGGTGAATCATCTGGATAGTTGGCTGAAGGTTCCGTATGAAGAAGGATATCAGGATGTCTTGAACTTTACGATCAATTATCAGGAAGCCTCTTAACCTGCTGCTAGGAGAAAGGAGATAATACCGTATGAAAAAGCTGATTGCTTCGTTGCTGGCCGCATCGTTGCTGGTGGTAGCTTGTGCAGGCTTTGCTTATGCCGCGGTGTTGGATCGTGGGACCCCCTCTGGGACGGCAGTTGTACGCACTTCCTGCGAGGTGGATTATTCCGTAGTGATCCCTGCAGATATGGAAATTCCATTCGGTTCGCTGGATACGGAGATCGGTCGTGTATATGCGGATGTGATGAAGATCGAGAAGGGGAAAGCCGTCTATGTAGACGTTGCGTCCCAAGAGGCGTATACACTGGTGGATACGGTTAACGCTGCCCACGGGATCTCTTATGCTCTCTCCGGCGCAGACACGATCCGCTTTGACCGTGTCAATGATCCTACCCAATTTCCGCTCAATGCGTTGATTGAGCAGCAGGCGTGGGACGCGGCTTATGCAGGAAATTATGAGGATACTTTGCTCTTTACCCTTACGTATCGTTAGGCATCAGGTAATCATAATGTTTATCAGCGGGGGCAACTTCGCTACTGATAAAAATGAAAGACAAAAGGAGAAAACCACGATGAAAAAAGTACTTGCAGTCATTTTGGCACTATGCATGGTATGTGCGATGGGAACGGTTGTCTTTGCCGCCACGATTGAAGGCCCGGTTACGCCCGCTACTGGCGATACGTTGGTTAAAACGGACGCTGAGCTTCCGACGGATCCGAACGTGCCCGGCGGTGACGAGGACTGGACGGTAACGATCCCGGCAGAGCTGACTGTTCCGTGGGACAATGAAAATGACAGCTCTGTCGCAGATGTTTACACGCTGAATGCAACGCTTGCCGCTGTTTCTACGGTAACCGTTACGGTGGCCCCCTATGGTACGGATGCGCTTACTATGACGGATAAAGCCGGTGCAGAGCTCAAGGCTTCCATCGGTGGCAATGAGAGCATTGCCCAGACCGGTACGGGTACTGTGGAAGGCAACATTTCCGCTATGATCACTGCGGCGGCATTCAACGCGGCTACGGTTGGCGAGTATACGGGCACCATTACCTTCACGGCAGTCTATACGAATACGCTGTAAGCCCTGCATGTGACACCTTGCTTCATCAGGGAGGACTCACCGTCTTCGCGTTTCCACCCTATGAAAAATAGAAGTCCTTTGTAATTTAATGTAAAGGAGAAAACGACAATGAAAAAAGTTCTTGCTCTTGCCCTTGCTCTTTGCATGGTCTTCGCCATGGGGACGGTAGCCTTTGCGGCTCTTGAAGAAAACGTCACACAGTTGACTCCGAATGCTGACTCGAATGACAAAACTGTCCTGATTAAGACCAAGCTGAATGACGAGCAGAAGCCCTCTGATTTCGATAAGTACACGGTTACGATCCCGGCTGATATTACCATCGATTGGAATGATACC
>DAWDUP010000007.1:15078-16724 GCA_052346825.1 Candidatus Fimivicinus sp.
CGAAGACCCTGACCGCGGGTATCGATTATACCTTCGTTGCTGGCTCCACGCTGACCGTGAGCGTCGCCTATGCAGATGCTGCTGGTAAGCCTGCTGGCATTACTTATACGGCGGATCCCGGCCAGCCGACAGTGGTGACAGGCGTTGACTATACGCCGGCTACCGCTTCTCAGGCCAGCACGATCGCGATCACCGCGTTCAATGCAAATCCCCAGGCTTATGATATTGCAGTTGCTACCTATACGGTAGACTATGTTGCAGCGCAGGCGTAATTTAAGCTTTTACTGCTAAGACCCTTCCCGACCGTTCACCCGGCCGGGAGGGGCAGCGGGCAGCCTCTCTTGCTGCCTAAACCTTTCTGAGAGGTGATTCGTTGTGAAAAAAGCGCTGGCGCTTCTGCTCTGTCTGCTGCTGGCCTGCGGCTGCTGCCTTCCCGCCCTTGCGGCTGGTGATGGCGGGCAGTCTGGAATGACGCTCTCAACGGTCGTACCGGATACGCATACCGTGCGGGTCGATTATAACCAGGGCGGATATGTAATGGTAAACGGTGCATTGTGCGAAGACGGGTGCACCCTGACAGTGCCGCGCCATTCCCAACTTGCGTTGTCTCTCATCACTCGTAAAGGGTATGTGACCGAAAGCGTTGTCATCAATGGGTCCGATGTTACCGGCGATGTTGTAAACGGCACTTACGTGATCCCATCCGTTTCGCGCGATACCACAATCGTTGTAACCTTCCGGGCGCGCACTGCTGCTGAAGAGGTGTCGGCAGTGGATGTTGCCGGTAAGGTGTATCGGGGAGAAGACCTTTTACCCGATGCGGAATTGAACCTTGATTTTGGTTCATCCAAAGTTGTTTCCGGTCAGGACGGCGGATATCTGCTGGAAGATCTCGAAGACGGCCGCCATTATCTGGAGATCATGGTGGATGGAAAGGTAATTGGCCGGGCACAGTTTGTGCTGGAAGCGGCCGATGTCAGCGAGACGGTTGTCGATACCCTTTCAGACGGTACGCAGCGTGTGCGTTACCCGAAGGGTGCAGAGAAGGTGTATTTGGACTTTATCGTGAATGCGGATGGATCAATTACGATCCGCCCCGGTGAAGCGCCGATTACCCCGCCTGTTACTCCGCCGGATGAGCAACCGGAGATTCCGAATCTGGGCGATTCGCTCATGGTCCTGTTTCTCCTGCTGATTGTGGCTGCCGCGGCCATGATGGCTTTGGCATCCCGCCGCAGGCGTGAGTATACGTTTTGACGGCGCGGGGCTAGACCTTGCAATGCGTAGCTTTCGTTTCTTTCACAAAGCCGCCCTGTGGGCTCAGCAATCTGCTGATCCCCGCAGGGCGGTTCTTTTTTCGAAAAAGAGGAGGGAAAGAAGCTTCTGTTTCCCCAGTATACGTTTATGTTACCTGTTTGAATTTGGAGTCAATGAATTTTGCCATAAGAGAATCCACAGCTTGTCGAAAAAGGGATATCGTTTCGTCAAAATGCACGAGAACAATTTCGTAAAATGTTCCCGTTACGCTTGCCTTTTTGATTGCCCTGACGAGGGAAGAAGAATTGGAACGCGCTCAGGCCGCGCGGGCCCTTCCTTTTTCATGCAAAAGAAAGCCTACAGGCCCTGCCAGCATATTTCTCCCTTTT
>DAWDUP010000007.1:16734-17793 GCA_052346825.1 Candidatus Fimivicinus sp.
GGGATGGTTCGTGCCGAAAGCGCATGCGAAATCACAAGTGCTTTTTTGTGCAAAAGAATCGTTTGCACAAAATGGGGATGCTTTCGAAATAATTCTGGCCAGGGCAGTAAAAGTTCTTCTGATGCAAGCGGTCGATTCATCCGATGGCGGAAAAGTGGGTGTAGCGTATGAAGCCTGATCCGGAAGAACACTGGCGCGCCGGAGTATACCTGCGCCTTTCCAAAGAGGATGAAACACAGGGCCGGTCTGAAAGTATTGCCAATCAGCAGGCACTTTTGCAGCGTTATGCCATGGAGCAGGGGTGGGAAATCATGGATTACTATATTGACGACGGCTATTCCGGCCTCCATTTTGACCGCCCCGGCTTCCAGCGTATGCTTCGCGACATCGAGGCGGGGCGGGTCAATCTGGTGCTGACCAAGGATCTTTCCCGTCTGGGTCGGGACTATATTGATACCGGCTATTATCTCGAACGCTATTTCCCCAGCAGGCGGGTGCGCTATATTGCGCTGGCTGACGGGATCGATACCTTTGACAAGCGCTGCGCCCAGAATGATATGGGGCCTTTTAAGTCCGTCATGAATGATCTATACGCAAAGGATATTTCCAAAAAGGTGCGTGCCGTTATGGATGCAAAACGGGAAGCAGGCCAGTTTATCGGCGCTTTCGCTCCCTATGGATATGATAAGGATCCAGCGGACAAAAACCGGCTGCTGGTCGACGGGCCAGCAGCCGAGGTCGTACGAGGCATTTTTTCGGAATATCTGTCGGGAGACAGCATGGCTGAAATCGCACGGCGGCTCAACCGGGAGGGAATCCTTCCGCCGTCGCGCTATAAGGCAGAAATTCAGCGGCTTTCTTATGCCAATGCCAACGCAGCACAAGGGTTATGGCGGGCGGAAACGATCCGCTCCATTCTGGGCAACCCAACGTATGCCGGCGACGTCGCTCAGGGGAAAAACGAAAAGCTGAGCTACAAGCTGAAAGCTTCCCGGAAGCTGCCGAGGGAGGCGTGGACGGTCGTTGCGGATACCCATGAGGCAATCGTTGACCGGGAGT
>DAWDUP010000007.1:17803-22880 GCA_052346825.1 Candidatus Fimivicinus sp.
ATGCTGGAAAGCCGGGGTGGAAGAAAGCGCTCAAAGCCGCAGGCACATCTGCTTTCCGGCCTGGTGTTCTGCGGGGATTGTGGAAGGCCGATGACCTTTTGCCGCCGGTCATCCAGCCAAAGCTTTGTGCTCATCTGCTCTGGCTATTCCCGATATGGGGCTTGCAATCGGCATACCACGGACGAAATTCAGTTGGAACAGTTGGTTTTGGGCCGGCTGCGTAATATCGCGCAGCGGATATTGCCCGCCCAGCTGGAGAAGTCGCTTATTCAGGCTTGTGGAAACAATGGCGCCGAAATCTGGAAACAGGAAAAAGCGCAAGCTCAAAGCAGAGATCGCCAGATCGGGCAAATTCTCAAGACACTTTATGAGGATCGTGCGGCACAGCGGTTGGAGGAAAGTGAATTTGAGGAATTGGTATGCAGCTATCGGGAGGAACGAAAAAAGCTGCGTACCGTTTTAGCGGAAGAAGAGGACGAAAGCACGGCAAAAGACCTGCCGCAGATCAAGGCAGTGCACAGCATGCTTTATTTTGAGCAGCCGGACCGCCGCCTGCTCTGCCAGCTGATCGACCGCATTGCCGTTGGGGACGACGGGACTGTAGCAATTTCTTACCGCTTTTCCGACCCTGCAGCGGAAAAGCAGAACATAAAGCCGGCACAGGCTCCGGTCCGCCGTATTGACTGATGATGATCTGCGCAGATTTGGGGTTCGGATTTGCGATCTTCACCGGATATTGCAGCTTTTTCTCATAGGTCCACATTTAATTTCCCTCCCTTGTGTAGTCCCAGGGCCACGGGTTTTGCAGCCACTCTGCCGCCACGCCGCTTCTCGGAGAAAGCGGCCCGTATTTGCTCTCATATTCCTCTACAAGAGCGGAGGCCATTTCAGCATACTTTTTTTCCATGGCAATCGCCTGCATATCGTTCGGATGTGTATCAAGATACATATGAAGCTCCCAGCGCGCAAACTGGGCAGAGCTCAGGCGCAGGAGCAGCTTTTCCCTCGGAGTCATATGCTGCACCCCGCTTTCCCGAGAAACGGCTTGTCGAGAACTGGAAAGAGCGTGCCGCGCGCAAGCGCCTTATCCGCATCGTAGCTGTCCGCATTCTGCTGATATGGGATGTACGCCATAGCGACGGCGTAGTCTGCCGGAAATGAGGAAAGTGGAAACGGCGCAAAGTCATTATTTGTAGTGTTACAGCTGCATGGGCCCTTGTCTTCCATCCATTGACCGCATGCCGCAAACGTGTCGAGCATATCCTTCAATTCGATTTCTCCTTTGTGTTAGATTGAGGCGATACCTCTTTGGTGGGAACAGGGGAGTCTGTTCCTCCTCGTCATCAGAATATGACGGGATGCTGCAAATGGTGAGGAGAAAGCGTCAATCACCATTGGAGCAGGCGCTGCATATACTGTTGGGAGGAGCTGGTTTGCAGGGGAGTCGCACAGAAAGCTACCTGCGCGAAAGGATGGACCGCTATATGAGAAGAAGGGTATGGTTCCGCAGGCGTATGCGCTTTGGCAGGGGAGACGGAAACGCCAGGTTCCTGCTGCGCCTGATCGCAGTGCTTCTGCTTGTTGTGTCCGCATTCTTTTTGATTGACGGCAGGATCCGCCCTGTTATCCGATCCATTGCCGAAAGCCAGGCACGTAATATGACGATGCAGGCGGTAAACGACGCCGTCCTGGAGGCGCTGAACCAGGCGGGAGTCCTATACAGCGACCTTGTCTCCATCCACAAGGAGGAAACGGGCCGGATCACTTCCATTGAGACGAATGTCGTCAAGGCGAATAGCCTGCAGGCGCAGATCGGCAATGGGATCGCGCAGCGAATTTCAGATGCCAAAAGCTATGAGGTCAGCATTCCCATCGGCTCCCTGTCTGGGAGCGAGCTGCTATTGGGCCGGGGACCGTGCCTGAAACTAAAGATGACGCTAGAGGCGAGTACGGTTTTGCAGCTGCGCAATCAGTTTACCTCGGCGGGGGTCAATCAGACGCACCATCAGGTGATGCTCGATATCCAGACTCACGTTTTGTTCATCACTCCGGACAGCTATGAGCCGATCGAGGTGAAGACCAGCATCTGCATTGCGGAGACAGTGATCGTCGGCGAGGTGCCGCAGATGTATGCAGGCGTTTCAGTGGGAGAGGTGACGCAGAAATGAGCCAATCGGGGAGGAGAAAGACGGAATCGTATGTGTTGCGCCGCTTCCCCTCTTGCCTGCCGGATATGCTTTGTGATAGAATAGAACGAAATTGAAAATACAGCGAGGAGGCCTTCCATTGGACGCAAATCATACGATTCTCCGCGTGACGGATTACGGCGCCGATCCGGCGGGAGAACAGGATTCCACACAGGCAGTCCAGGCTGCGCTGGAGGCGGCCCGCAATACGTCCGGCCCGGTTACGCTCCTGTTTCCAAAGGGCGAATATCACTTTTATAAGGACTTCGCGCCCAAGCGCCTTTTTCACACGTCCAATACGGACAGCTGCTCCCATCCGGAGAAAACCATTGCAATCCTCATCGAGGATCAGGAGGACCTAACTCTGGATGGGGATGGCTCGCTTTTCCTGATGCACGGCAATCTTATGGCATTGGCGGTCGTGCGCTCCAAACGGATCGTGCTGCGGAATTTTTCCTGGGATTTCGCCGTGCCGACCGTCAGCGAGATGACAGTGAGCGGCTTTGGAAAAAAGGGATTGTCCCACTACACGGAATTCTATATCGCCGGGGCATTCCCCTTCACGCTCTCCGGCGGGCGTAGCGTTCTCTGGACAGGCGGGGAAAGCTTGCGGGGGACAGGCCCCTATTGGACTCAAAAGAATCAGCACAATGGCTGGTCGGTTGTCGGCTATGATCCCAATACGGGGATTTCCCGGCGCTACAGTATCCTGCAGGGTCCCTTTGCCCGGGCACGAAAAATCGAGCGCCTTGCGCCAAACCGGATGCGTGTGACCTATTTCGGTAAGCGGCCCGAAATTCAAAAAACCGGCATGGTGTATGAGCTGTGCGCGTCCAAAACGCGTGAAACGGCCGGCGCGTTCAATTGGGAGAGTGAGGATCTCCTCATCGAAAAGGTCAACGTGCACTATATGCATGGCTTCGGCTGGCTGACGCAAATGTGCCGGGATGTCACCTACCGTGATTGTCGCTTTATGCCACGCTCCGGTACAGGCAAATTTACAACGAGCTTTGCCGACCTGATCCATGCCTCCGGTGTGGGCGGAACAATGACGGTGGAAAACTGTGTGTTCGGCCATGCGCATGACGATCCGATCAATCTCCACGGGACGTTTACCCGCGTGGAAAAGCGATTGGATGCGCGTACGCTCATGCTCCGTTATGTGCATAAGCAGCAGGGCGGCTTTCCGCAGTTTCATACGGGAGACGAGGTCATCTTCTATGCGCGCGATACGCTCGCGCCCCTGTGCGGGAAAGAAGAGACTTACCGCGTGGTCAAGGCGATCCATCCAGGCGAGGGTGGAAACAGCCTGAAAACGATGACCGTCACCTTTGACCGCGATCTGCCGGAGGAGATCATGGACAAAATCGGCCCTGAGCCGAAATATGTCGCGGAGAATGTCACCTTTACGGCAAATGTTGTCATCCGCAATAATTTTTTTACCACCATCCCCACGCGCGGCATCCTCTGCACGCAGCGCAAAAAGGTGCTGATCGAAAACAATGTGTTTCAGAATATGGCGATGGCGTCGATCTTTCTCTCCAACGATTCCAACGAATGGTATGAGTCCGGCCCGATCCGCGACCTGACAATCCGCGGCAACACCTTTTATATCCGCCCCGCCGGGCAGACCGAATGGAAATACAAGCCTGCGGTTTATATCCACCCAGAGGTCAAGGGCGGCTCTTCAAAGCTCTCCGCCGACACGCCCGTGCACCGCAACCTCACAATTGAGGAGAATACCTTCTATATGGGCCATGATGGCGTCGTCCGCGCCGAGGGGGTGGACGGGCTTTCCTTCCGCCGCAACCGCGTGCTGCGGGATGCGCCCGACATCCGGCTGCACATTTCCCCGGAAACGTGTGCTCTGCAATCGGGCGAGCGGGTCTCCCTGCAAGCGCAGGCGGATGGACGATGCAATCAGGCGAACGAGGATCTCCTCTTTTCCTTTGAGGCCTGCTCCCATGTGACGCTTGTGGAGAATACCTATGACGGCGGCCTCAAGACGGGCGTCGCCCTTGTGCGCACGCCGCGGGAATCCGTCGACTGCAGGGATGCGCTTTCATTTGATGCAGACGTCCCGGCCTCCGCACCCGTCGGAACGATCGCTTATCGCAGTACAGATGAGGCAGTCGTATCCGTGGACGACCGGGGGCAGATGACCGCCGTGGGGCCGGGTGGGGCATATGTGTATGCGCAGACGATGTGGAACGGGATTTCGGTTCAATCGAATCTCGTCCCGGTCAGTGTGGACGGCGCTGACCTGCCGCCCGCGAGGGAGCCGGAAAGCGCAGCACATGATGCGCGTGTGGTCATTCCCTCGCTCGTGTTCGATACGGTAGGCAGCGCGGAAAAGAGCATCGTTGTAACGACTGCGCCGGATTGCGGGCTGGGCAGCGTGGAAATCCGGCTTTCGGCAGATGAAACCGCAGGAGCACTTACGCTGTGCACAGGCGACGAACGTGCCTTACTTGCACGGACGCAAGAAAGAACGCTTTCCGCCAACGCGACGCTTTCGCCGGGCCTCAATTCCTTTTATGCGCGCGTGACGGCCCGTGACGGGCAGACTGTGTCCGAACGCGCAGTACATATCATTAGAATTTGAATCAATTTTAGGATATTCGTGAACGTTTGAAAGATCAATCTTTACAACGGAGAAAGGATGGTTATCACCATGGCAGTATTTAAACCCTTTGCGGCGGTAAGGCCCCTTCCGGAATATGCGGACAGGGTAGCGGCGCTCCCCTATGATGTGATGAGCAGCGCGGAGGCACGGGAAATGGCGCAAGGGAACCCCTATTCCTTCCTGCATGTCGATAAGGCGGAGATCGATCTCGATCCTTCCATCGCCCCCTACGATAGCCGCGTTTACGAGAAGGCGCGGGAAAATC